>NZ_JBLOUI010000048.1:0-16931 GCF_047807365.1 Peptacetobacter sp. AB800
AAGGTTTCAATTTTCTCGACTCCTTTCCGTAGGGGGAATGTGTTTTTGGGTGAAATCATTGTAAACCCTACCGGGGTCGAGATTCAATACTAAATAAGTTAACAGAGCGTATATTTTGAATCGGGGTGTTTGAGATGATTTTTCAGAAGAAAAGTCCTAAGGACAAGGAATGGGAGCTACTTCTTAAACAAGAAGATAAGATGCTCAGAAAAAGAGAGAATAAAAAAGAATCGCAAATAAACAAACTGCTTGAGGATAAAGTTCCTAAAAAACTGCAATCAACATTAAATGCAGCGTTTAGAAAGGCATTTGAGATAGTTTTTAGCAAGGGATCGGGAATAATAGAGAAAACTTACGACAAGGAAAAGTACGATTTTGAGTATGAAAATAGGGAAAGATGGCATGCAGAAACAGGAAATAGAAGGTCGCTTAAATCATTTTCAAAGGCTGCATCTGCTGGAAAAAACAAGAACATATTAATTTCTGGACTTGAAGGTGCTGGAATGGGAGCTTTAGGAGTAGGAATTCCAGATATTCCAGTATTTACAGGAGTTATTTTAAAAAGTATATATGAGGTAGCTATGAGCTATGGCTTTGAATACGAGAGCGATTTTGAGAAGTTCTTTATTCTAAAAATTATCGAAGTTTCAATGCAAGAATCGGATAAATTTGAAAAGCAGAATGAAGAGTTAAATAGATTTATTGATGAGGTGGATAAATACGAATTTGTTGTCGAAAAAGAGGACATAGATTATCAGATTGCAGCAGCTGCAAACTCTGTGTCAAAGGAAATGCTTTATATGAAATTTGTTCAGGGAATTCCTGTAATAGGGATAGCTGGTGGACTTACAAACACTGTGTATTTAAAGAAAATTGTCGATTATGCAGAGTTAAAATATAGAAGAAGATTCTTAATTTCTAAAGGAAAAGTTCTTTAGGATTAAGTATTTTGAATGAAAGGTAGTAAGTAAGAGGATTATGATATTTAATAGAGATGAGTATGAATATGAGGAATTAGGTAATTTTGAGATTGAGTCGGAGGAAATAGAAAATATTAAATTTATCGACTGTAATTTTGAAAACTGCTCTATTTCTGAGAGTTTAATACATAATTGCCTGTTTAAAGACTGTAAATTTACAAACTGTAACATCGCTGGAAACAAGTTTGAATTGACTGTTTTTAAGGATTGCGAGTTTGAAAAATGCAACTTGATAGGAATTAACTGGAAGGATATCACTGTTGAGAGGGGATATTCAAACCCGTTTTCAAAGTTAAAAGAATGTTATTTAAAATATTCTTCATTTATAAAAATGGATATCAAAAAGTTTGATTTTGGAGGAAATATTATTCATGATTCTGTGTTTGATGAGTCTTGTTTAAAGGAGTGCAAGTTTAAGGGATGCGACTTAACTCAGACGAGATTTAATATTTGTGATATTAGAAATGCTGATTTTAGAGAAGCTAAAGGATATTTAGTAGATATTACAAATTGTAAAATAAAGGGAGCAAAATTTTCGTTCCCTGAAGCAATGAGTCTATTGGACTCTTTGGATATTAAAATTTATTAAAAATAAATTACTTTATTTGGGAATGGAGTGGTTGTTATGAGGATTAAGGCTACATCTAAATCAAAATTAAAAGATGGAGAAATGGATTTAAAGAGATTTACTAAGGAAAATAACTACACTGTTTCGGGGTGCAATGGTTCAGACAAGGCATTTCTTGTGGATAAATTGGTAGATTATAATCTATCTCAAGTTCCAGCTACTCAAGAGGAGAATTTTATCGACTTGAGCAGAAAAGTTCTATCTGAAGACGGAAAGATTTTAGCTGGGATAATTGTAAAAATGTACTGTTGGAAGTGTATCTACATAGACACATTTTGGATAGATGAGTCTATGAGAGGTGAAGGTCTTGGCACATTACTGCTTGAAGAAGTAGAAAGAGTTGCCAAAGAAAATGGATCTCACTTAATTCATCTGGATACATTTGATTTTCAGGCTAAAGATTTCTACTTAGCTCATGGATATAGTGTGTTTGGGGAATTGGAAGACTGTCCTAAGGGGCATACGAGATACTTTATGAGCAAGGTATTATAAATTAAAGAATTAGGTTAAAAGGCTGATTGAAATATAAAATTTCAATCGGTCTTTTTTAGTTACAAAAAAGATACAAAGATCAAAAATATTTCTATTAAAATTACAGATAAGATACAGATTAGCAGAATTTGTTTTTAAGAAAGGATTGAGGATATATAATAGCAGAGTAGTTCAGATATAAGACGATACAAACAGATATTAAGATTCTAAAAAACTACAGATTCAATATGTAAAAGAATATAAAAATAAATTTATAAAATTTTTTCAAAAAAAATCAAACTTTTTAACATGGATAAATCGTCTTATATACGAAGGAGGAAATAAGAAGATGAAAATATATAACTTATTAGATAAAAAGAAGGAAAAGCTCATTAAGCAATACATCGTCGACAACAAAGATAGCTTATACAGATTTGCCTACAGTTATACTAGAAATCAAAATGATGCCTTAGACATTGTTCACGATGCTATTTGTAAAGCACTTGCGAATAAAAAATCGCTAAAAAGTGAAGACAAAATAAAGCCTTGGATTTATCAAATCATATCAAATTGTGCTATAGATTATATGAGAAAAAATAATAAATACACAGAAATGACTGATGAGATACAGAATGACAGCATGGTAGGATTTGATGAATACGAGAATTTCGACCTTCAACGAGCAATGCAGCTTTTGCCTGAAAAATATAAGAGGGTGATAATACTTAGATATTTTGAAGACATGAAGATTTCCGAAATTACAGAGGTGCTAGGAGAAAACGAAAGCACTATAAAGACAAGGTTGTACAGTGGTTTGTCAAAACTAAAAATAGAATTAACTAAGTCGGAAGAGGTGTAGATTATGAAAAATGATAAAATAGATAAACTAAAAGAAAACTATAACAACGTTGAAATTCCAAAAGAATTAGACGATGTAATAAATGACGCATTTAAAGAAAGTGCAAATAAAGAAATAGAAAATAACAAAAAAGATTGGAGAAGAAATATGAAAAATATGAAAAAATGGTATGCATCAGCAGCTGCAATAGGTTTAATAATAGTATCAGTAAATGCGAGTTCAACATTTGCAAAGAGTTTAGAAAATATACCTGTTATAGGTAATATAATAAAAATAGTAGATTTTAATAATTATAGAATAGACAAAGATGGTATGGATGTTTCAATATCTTTACCAGAAATAAGCTCAGATAGTAAAGATTTAGAATATAAACTAAACAAAGAATTCGAAAAAGAAGGTAAAGAAGCTTATAAAAAATACGAAGCAGAAGTTGCAAAACTTGAAAAAGAAGGAAAAACAACTCACAAATCTGCAGAAATGTGGTCAGAAACTGTAGCAGAAAATGCTAAAACACTTTCAGTTGCAATATACAACACAGAAACAGAAGCTTCAGCAGCAACAAGCAGAAAAATATACAACATAGATAAAAAAGACAAAACAATTCTTACACTTGAAGGAATGTTTGGAAACAACGATTATGTAGACGTATTAAGTAAAAATATACTATCACAGATGAAAGAAAGAACTAAAAAAGACTCAAATGACGTATACTTTGTAGACAATACATTCAAAATCAAAAAAGATCAGCCATTCTACATAAATGACAAAGGTGAACTAGTTATATGCTTCGACGAATATGAAGTAGCTCCAGGCTCAGCAGGACTAGTAGAATTCGTAATACCATCAAACGTAGTATCAAAACTAATGAAATAGTTTGATAAATAGATAAACAACAAAATTACCCAACAAACACAACAAAAAACTCACAACTAATAAAAAATAGCTACTAACAAAAAACTTGTAAGTAGCTATTTTTATACTATTTTATGAAATTCACTTGGAATAAAGTAAACAAACTGAGGACAAGAGCTATAACTACTCAAAAGCGACAATACTGCAAACGCCCCACAACTGCTAAATGTGTTACTCTAACAGTGTGGGGCGTTGAAGCCTGGAGCAAAGAGTAGTTATACTCTTGTCCTGTTTTATTTACTTATTCCTCTATTTGTCCGTTGACATCAGGTATTTTTAATTCTTCTGCATCTATTTTTGGAGATTTGTCAACAAGTCCAGCAGAAGGTATTGCATCTCCTTCTTTCATAGATTTATCTGGATGTTTTAATATTTTATCTCCTGGTTCAAGATTTGTAACTATCTTAGTTACATTTTTTCCTGTCTTAACAATAGTAACTTCCTGTTTTTTAAGTATTCCATCAAGATCTTTCATTACATAAGCTGAATCACCGCTCTTTAATACAGCAGTTGTAGGAACCTTGTATTCATTAGATACTATTTCAAGGTCAGCATCTACGTGGAATCCATTTACTAGACCTTCCTGATCTTCAAAAGATATATCTACTTCATAGTAAGATAAGTTATCTTTCATTTCTTTTGTTTTAGTAGTTGTTGGTCTATCTGAAACATAGCTTATTCTACCAGTCATTTTCTTATCAGAAGAATTTACCTTTATACTTACAGTCTGGTCTATCTGAACTTTTTCTAAATCGTCTTCGCTAACATATCCTTTCATAAAGAATTCGTTACTTACAAGAGATATAAAAGAAGTGTTCATATCAGTAGAGTTCTGGTCGTTTATATACACTTTTCCAGCAAATGGAGCAGTATTTTTAACGTATGCACTACTGTTTAATGCTGATATCTGAGCTTCTACTGAAGAAATCTGAGCATTTATAGAAGCAATAGCATCATTATTTACATTGTCTTTATTGTTTTTACTTAAACGAGATTTCTGAGAGTTTAAACTAGTTAACTGAGATTTTAAAACATTTATCTGTTCTATAACAGAGTTGTCTTTAGTAGTGAAAAGTAAATCTCCATCGTTTACTTCCTGACCATTTTCAACACTTATATCGCTTAAAGAGTTGTTTTCTGGGTTAGCATACTGTTTTGACTCTCTAGGAGTAACCATACCGTTTATGTCTATATTTTCATAAGCTGGTATTTTATAAATTTCGTATTTTTCCCGAATCTTCTGTTCTTCCTTAGTTCTTCTTACGTAGTCAGTTCCAACCATAAATCCTGCAGCAAGTAGTATTACAACCACAACAGCCGTTCCTTTTTTATGAGTCTTTATGAAATTTCCAAATCCTTTAAATCCGGATATAATAGCATTTTTAATTTTTCCAAAGAAACCTTTAATTTTTGCCATAGTTTCCTCCTTTCATACAATACAATCAAAATATAATTAAAAACCATAATACTATTATAATGAAACTAGTATGTATAAGTCAAAGGTATTTATCAAATTATAGATTTAATTTTATAGTTTTTAAATTTTACAAGTAAAATAATAATGACACTTCAACCTAAAAATTATTGTTAAATATTAAATATAATGAGATAATAATATTAAAGAATTATCAGAAAATTGTGTTTGATATTTCATTCTATTTATATTATATGTAATTTGAGTAGAAATTATACAATTTTCAATAAAAAAATAAAAAGAGGTGATTTTTATGGCTAAGAAAAACAAAAATACAAAAGATAACTTGCAAAAAAGTTCTTTTTCAAGAGCAGTTATAAAAACGAAGAAAGTCAATTTATATATATTTTTTATTGGGCTTGTTTTTAATGCTATATTTGCTATGATTGCAAATAATCTAGCTATTTCAAAGAACGATGGAGTGATGTTGCTTACTTGTACAGTCATGGAAATCATCATTACAATAGTGCTTATCTACGGAATTATAAAATACTATAGAAGAAAAATAATTTTAACTAATGAGGGAGTTGAGTATATTCCTACATTTGGGAAAAAGAAAACTTACATATATAATGAGATAGATTTTGTGCAGCTAGATAAGCTAAACGACGAAAATTATACAATTTTCTCTAAAGAAGGAAAGAAAATAGCTTCATTTAATAACGGATACGAGGGAATTGAAGAAGCGATAATTGCTTTTAAGGGCAATGGCGTTGAGATAAAGGAAAAAGAAAATGGAAAGATAGATAATTGGATTTTAAATACAAGAAATAAAATTGAGAAAAATAGAGAAGATGAGATAAAACACATAAAGAGAAAGGATAGACTAGCTCAGATAAATAAAGAAAAAGAAATGATAAGAAAGCTAAATATAGCGATGTGGGTTATTTCTATAGTAGCTTTATTCTTAGGAACTCGTATAAGAAGTATTGTTTGGTCTGCAGAACTTCTATTCATTTGGGGACTTTATATATACCTATATCCTAAAATGGTCGTTGAATTACCAACTAAGACAAAAGATGGGAGAGAGTTCCACTACGAGATTCCATACGCATCTGCCATTATAGCCTTATTTATGCTATATAATTTACCTAAATTAAATTATGTAAATCATAGTGAAATTAAATTTGGAGTGATTTACTTTTTAATACTGTTTTCAATTTATATGATAATGCTTAAAAAGCGTGGAATAAGAGAAAAGACTAGTAAGATGGTGACTGTTGCTATGGCAATGCTTTTGATAATAGTTTGTACTACTGATCATTTAAACAATGCACTTACATTTACACCAGAAAATCACGAAACTGTAATTGCACTTGAAAAAGATACTAGCAGATCAGCAAAGGGACTTAGACGCTACTATGCTGATGTAGTGATAGACGGTAAAAAAGAAAATGCATCTATTTCTGCGGCGATATACAATAGTCTAGAAAATCTACCAGAAACAGTGGTAAAATGTAATAGGAAAAGCATTTTTGGATGTGAGTATTATAAAATACATAGATAATTGATAAAAAGTAAAGTTATAAAGGTGAAGAAGTACAATTATAAATGTAAGAAAGTTAAATTGAGAAGTGAGGGGTAGAGTATGAATTTTAATGTTTTGTCAAATAAATACAAATCAGAAAGAAATGTTATGTATGCAAAGAGTGGAGCAGTGGCTACATCAAACCCACAGGCAGCCCAGGCAGGATTAGATATACTAAGAAAAGGTGGAAATGCAGTAGATGCTGCTGTTGCAACTGCTGCAGCACTTGCAGTTACTGAGCCTACAAGCAATGGAATTGGTGGAGATGCATATTCACTAGTTTGGATAGAGTCTGAAAAGAAATTATACGGACTAAATTCTAGTGGATTTGCACCAGAGCTTATGACAAAAGAAGCATATAAAGGACTTGAAAAAATGCCAAGACATGGATTTGGAGCAATTACAGTTCCAGGAATTCCTGCTGCATGGGCAGAGTTGAATAAAAAATTTGGCAAGTTGTCATTATATGAATGTTTAAAACCTGCTATAGATTACGCAAGAGAAGGTTATATAGTTTATCCTAATGTTGCAAAACTTTGGGAGGAGTCTTTTGAAGATTATTCAAATTATTTAAAAGAGCTTGAAAAACTTCCTAAAGATAGAGTTAAGAAGGATGTAGAGGCTGAGCTTGTAGACAAAGAGCTTTTGAAAGAATGGTTTGATACATTTACAATAGATGGAAAAGTTCCACAAGCAGGAGATATCTTTAAATGTGAGGAACAAGCAAAAACTCTTGAAGAAATTGCAAATACTGGAGCAGAAAGCTTCTACAGAGGTAGAATTGCTGAATTAATAGATGAACACAGTAGAAAATTTGGTGGAATGATAAGAAAATCAGACCTAGAAAAATACTATCCTCAATGGGTTGAGCCAATAAGTACAAACTACAAAGGATACGATATTTGTGAAATTCCTCCAAATGGACATGGAATAACTGTGCTAATTGCGTTAAATATATTAAAAGAATTAGAATTAGATGAAGAAAAAGAAACTGTGGATAACATACACAAGATGATTGAATGTATGAAGTTAGCTTTTGCAGACTCTAAGAAGTATGTAACAGATCCTAAGAAAATGACTGTTTCTGTAGATGCGATGTTAAATCAAGAATACGCTAAAAGGAGAAGCGAACTAATAGGTGAAAAGGCAGTATTTCCAGAAGCTGGAGAGCCATTCTGTGGTGGTACGGTGTATATGTGCACAGCTGACAAAGATGGAAATATGGTATCTCACATACAGAGCAACTATATGAACTTTGGCTCAGGTGTTGTAATTCCAGGAACAGGAATAGCGCTTCACAACAGAGGAAACAACTTTAGCTTAGATGAAAATCACGATAATATTGTCGAGCCATTTAAAAAGCCATACCATACAATTATTCCAGGATTTATCAAACAAGACGGTGAAGCTGTTGGAGCATTTGGTGTAATGGGAGCATTTATGCAACCTCAGGGACAGTTCCAAGCAGTTACAAATTTAATTGATTTTGCAATGAACCCTCAAGAAGCGCTTGATGCACCGAGATGGCAGTGGATTGATGGAATGAAGATAGAAGTTGAGGACGATATGAAAGCTGGAATAGCAGAAGGTCTTAAAGAAAAAGGACACGATGTTAAGGTTGTGTCTGATAAAATAAACATGGGCAGAGGGCAGATAATTCTAAAGAACGAAAAAGGTGGATATATCTGTGGAACAGAAAAAAGATGCGACGGACACGTTGCCGTTTATTAAAAACTTTATAGTGATTGATGTTAAATATGAAAACAATTTGCTTAATTGTTGTTATATATTAAATTGTATTGTAAAATATAATTTGATATTTTGTATATGTGGAGGGAAAAAATGGAAGAAAAAATATGCCCACTGTGTGGGACTAGCGATAAAATAGTAGAAATAGTAAGAGAAGGAAAGGTCAACGAAGAAATTGACAATCCATATAGATGTGAAGGTTGTGGCTGCGAATTTGGTAAAATATACGGATTTATGTACAATGCCATAAAAGAAGTTAGCCTAGCTGTAGAAAAAGATGGTCTATGCAGAAAAATAGTCATGGAAAAAAATATGGTTGGTGCTTGGATCAAAGAATTTGAAGGACCTTCATTTGACAATATGGAGCAAATTTCTGAAGATAAAATAAGAAGCTTAAAATATAGAAGATTTTTAAACAACGTTCTAAAATGCTATGTAATGAGTTGGAGAAACATAAACGAATATGCAGCAACTCATGAAGTAAAAAGAACTGACGTAAATTGGATACTTGAAATGAAAGAAACTGGAAGCAAAATAAGAAGATTCAACGAGTATCTATACGGAGAAGAAGGGAAACTAACAGAAAAAGGTGGAGAACCACTAAAAGGTGACACAATATTACATGTAGAATCGAATATAGAAGTACCTTACTTCAATGACCTAGTAAAAACCATGGAAAAATTTACTTGCAAAAAAGTATTTAAATAGGGGTATATAAAAGGGGTTGTAGTTTTTATATACACATTTAAATACTTTTACAAGTTGCATTATGAGAAGAGAGGGTAAAAAGTTCTAACCAACTATCCAACTGTTCTTGTGTAGTAACCATTAAAGGTGTAAATTCAAAATTAAATAAATAGTTTTTGTAGTATATAGTATAGATGGCGCAAGGTGTTTTTTGTTTGACATCTTTTGCGATGAAAATAATATCCAAATCGAACTCGACAATTCTGCAAGCGCCCCACATCTGCTAAATGTGTTACTCTAACGGTGTGGGGCGCTGAAGCCTGGAGAGGAGATTGGATATTAATTTCGAGCATTAAAAAAGATGACAACAGAAAATCCTGCGCCATCTTTATATATACATAATATTATTTATTTAATTTGAATTTACTCTTTAATGGTACTATTCTATTAAATACCATTTTTGATTCAGTTGTGTATTTTGTGTCTACACTAAAGAATCCATTTCTGAAGAACTGGAATTTATCAAGAGGCTGAGCTCCTTTTAACTGAGTTTCTTCAACGAATCCTTCTAATACTTCAAGAGAATTAGGGTTTATCTGATCTAAGAAGTCTTTTCCTTTGTTTTCTTCTATATCATCAAGTATTAATGGTTCAAATAATCTAAATTCTGCTGGAACTGCTGTTTTGCTGTCTACCCAATGTATAGTAGATTTAACTTTACGTCCATCGTTGCTTTCTCCACCTTTTGTTTCTGGGTCATAAGTACAGTGAACTTCTACAACATTTCCGTTTTCGTCTTTAACACATCCAGTACATTTTACAAAATATGCACCTTTAAGTCTAACTTCATTTCCTGGGAATAATCTGAAGTATTTTTTAACAGGTTCTTCCATGAAATCTTCCTGTTCTATGTATAATTCTTTAGAGAATGTAACTTTTCTCTTACCTTTTGTTTCGTCTTTAGCGTGGTTTTCAACTTCAAGAACTTCTACCTGATCTTCTGGATAGTTGTCTATAACTAATTTAACAGGTCTTAAAACTGCCATTGCAAGAGGTGCTTTTGGCTGTAAATCTTCTCTTAAGAAGAAGTCTAATAGCTGGCTGTCTACAGTAGAGTCTGCTTTAGCAACACCTATTTCAGCACAGAAGTTTCTTATAGATTCTGGAGTATATCCTCTTCTTCTAAGTCCAGATATTGTTGGTATTCTTGGGTCGTCCCAACCATCAACTACATTGTTATCAACAAGTAATTTTAATTTTCTCTTACTCATTACTGTATTAGTCATGTTTAATCTAGCGAACTCTATCTGTCTTGGTACGCTTTCCATTTCACATTCTCTAACAACCCAGTCATAAAGAGGTCTCTGTTCTTCAAATTCTAGAGTACATATAGAGTGAGTTATTCCTTCTATAGCATCTTCTAGTGGGTGAGCAAATGAGTACATTGGGTATATACACCATTTATCTCCTGTGTTGTGGTGAGTTGCATGAGCTATTCTGTATATAACAGGGTCTCTGAAGTTGATGTTAGGGCTAGCCATGTCTATTTTAGCTCTAAGAACTTTTTCTCCATCAGCAAATTCACCGTTTTTCATTCTTTCAAATAAATCTAAGTTTTCTTCTACAGATCTATTTCTGTATGGACTTTCTTTACCTGGTTCAGTAAGTGTTCCTCTGTATTCTCTTATCTGATCAGCGTTTAAATCACATACAAATGCTTTACCTTTTTTGATTAATAAAACCGCTCTGTTGTACATTTCATCAAAGTAATCAGAAGCGAAGAATAAATTGTCCCAGTTAAATCCTAACCAGTTTACGTCATTTTTTATTGAGTCTACGTATTCTACATCTTCTTTTGTAGGGTTAGTATCGTCAAATCTCATATTAACTTTACCACCGAATTCTTTAGCAAGACCAAAGTTTAGGCATATACTTTTTGCATGTCCTATGTGTAAGTATCCGTTTGGTTCTGGTGGGAAACGAGTAACTATACTTTTATGTTTTCCTGTTTCTAAATCATCAATGATTATATTTTTTATAAAGTTAGATGATACTGTTTCATTTGCCATATTATTATTCCTCCAAAGCATATATTTTGAATTTCTATTTATTAAAATCGCTCAATAGAATAGAAAAATCCAGTTTAATTTTATTTATAATATACATTAATTTTAATCTAATATATGAAAAAAATAAAGAGGATAAGAAGAATTTATGATATTTTTTGAAACTATTTGTCAAAAATTAGAATTAAAAATATCTTTTGTGTAAGAAGAAAACGTTTAGGGTATCAATTATATGTAATAAAAATTAGAAATAAATAAAAAAAAGATGTATAATGAAAAAAAGAAATTAATACATAAAAACGAATTGAGTAAAACTAATAAAGAGAGAGTGATTTTTATGAAGAAGTTTTTAAAAATTTTGGTTGGACTTCTTGTAGTGGTAGTCTTAGCACTTGGAGGGCTTTTCTACGCATTGCAGCCAGAAGGGGGAATGCAATGGGATACTACAGGAAACAGAGAAATAACTAAAGAAGATATTATAAAGATGGGAATACTTCAAAGCCTTAAATTCAACAAAGATAGCCAGAGCTTTGAAGGAAGCATAAATTTAACAGCAGAGGACATAAGCAACATTGTCTATACATTTATGAAAAATTACGAAGACGATATGATGTCTAACGATATAAAAATAGAAGATAATAAATTGATGGTAACTGTTCCTATTGAGATAGAGTTTATTAAAACTAAAGCTACAGTAAGTGTAGTGCCATCTGTAGAAGACGGAGCATTAGTTGTCAATGTGGACAATGTTAAGGTTGGTAAAATAAATATTCATGGTGGTCTACTTGGAAAGATAATGGCTTCACAGCAAAGTGAAATTCCATTTGAAATAAGAGATAGATCAATAATAATCCCTTCAGAAACATTAAAACCTATAAATCTTACAGGAATAAAGATTGAAAACAACGAAATAAAAGCTGATATGCGGATTACTTTAAAGGATGCAATGCAGTATGCTTATGACATATTAGTTCAATATGGAAACTCTTTAAAACCAGCAGCATAGTATAAAAATCTAAAGAATTAATAAAAAACGGTTTGAATAGTAAAATAACTACTCAAACCGTTTTTTTATATGATATAATCTTTTCTAAGGATTCAAAATAAAATTAAAAAGAAAGAGGATTGAAAGGAGATAAAATGAAGAATTTTAAGTCATACGCTATTTCATTTATAATAACTGCGGTGTATGCGTTTGTAAAATTGCCAGTGCTTAGAGTAGATTTTACGTCTTTATACTATGTGCTTGCGATGTTCTTTGTAATTGCTGGAATACTTAATATGGTATTTGACAGAGAAGAACAGAGATTTACTATTACAAACAAAACGAATTTTAAAATAGCTATAGGTATTTTAGCAATTGCAGTTGTTTTACCGACTTTAGCATCTACACCAATTATAAGAGCTAAGGCATACAGAAACTTACTTGGTACTGTTAAAGAAAGTGAATTTACAAAGGATGTCAGCCCTGTAAATGTAAATGAGATAAGAATAGTCGATGAAGAGATGGCTATGAAGCTAGGAGATAAAAAATTAGGTGAGGTACCAGCTATAGGGAGTGTATCTAAACTAGGTGAATTCCACATACAGAAAGTTGGAGAAAAACTTTACTGGGTAGCACCTCTAGTTCATAGAGATTTCATAAAATGGGTAACAAATATGAGTGGTACAAATGGATACGTAATGGTATCTGCAAATGATCCTCAGGATGTTAAGCTTGTTCAGAAAGCAAACGGAGAGGACGTAAAAATAGTGTACCAGCCAGATGCGTACATACTTCAGGATTTACACAGACACGTATATATAAATGGTGGAATGGGTAGAGGTATGGCAGACTACACATTAGAAATAGACGACAATGGTAAACCATTCTGGGTAGTTTCTCTTTATGAACATAAAGTAGGATTTGGAGGAGCTAACGTCAACGGAACTGCTATAGTCGATGCAAAAACAGGAGAAACTAAATTCTACTCTATAAAAGATACTCCAGAATGGGTTGACAGAATTCAGCCAGAAGACTTTGTAATAGACCAGATAAATAGCTGGGGAGTTTATGTAAATGGATTTATAAACTCAGTAATATCTGAAAAAGGTGTATTAAAAGCTACTGAGGGAACATCTTTAGTGTACGGTGACGACGACAGATCATACTGGTACACAGGAATAACTTCAGCAGGTGGAGATGAATCTACTATAGGATTTATGCTTGTCGACTCAAGAACTAAAGAAGCAAAACTTTATAAACAGCCAGGTGCAACAGAAATGGCTGCAATGAAATCTGCAGAAGGTAGTGTTCAGGAAAAGAACTATGAAGCAACATTCCCAGTTATGTACAACATACTAGGACAGCCTACTTATGTATCATCACTAAAAGACAAGGCAGGACTTGTTAAGAGAGTGGTATTTGTATCTGTTGAGGACTACAACATAGTTGGAGTAGGACGGGATAAGGCTGAGGCAATGAAGAACTACAAAGACGCATTAGAATCTGGTGGAAGCAGCTTAGAAATAGACGAATCTGATGAATTTGATAAAGAGCTAGAAGGAACTGTTAAGAGAATTGCTGCCGATACTAAAAACGGCAACACAGTATACTATCTGACTTTAGACACAGATGAAGGAAATATATTCTACGCAACTTCTAAAATCTCTAAAGAATTACCTCTTACTAAAGAAGGGGATAAAATAAAAATTACATTCTCTAAAGATGAAAAAGATGTTATAGAAATAGATGAGTTTGATAATTATAACATAGGTAAGCCTGTTGAACAGAAAGAAGAAGCTAAGCCAGAAGATAAAAAATCAGAAGAAAACAAAACTGATAAAAAAGAAACTACAGATAAAGAAACTTCGAATAAAGTAGAAACAAAAGAGCAATAGTAAATAGGATACTGCTATAAGAACATTTTAATATGTTTTATAGCAGTATTTTTTTATTATGAAAAATTAAAAACTTTATATCTAAAAATAAAATTATATAGATTTAAAGCGAAATTATAAAAATAGTTTAGTTTATAAATAAAATCAGGGTATAGATTATATTTATATTAATAATCAAAATGTATAGATATAATCTATTTTATTTTTTGTGTTAATTATAATAATCTATATATTGTAGCATAATAAAATAAGGGGGGTATTTTTTTATGAATACTAAAAAATTGACATTTAGTGCTATGTGTGTTGTTGTAAACCTTGTATTAGGAACTGTTATGGGTATGATACAGATACCACTTCTATTCCTTGATACTATAGGTACTATACTTGGTGCAGTTGTACTTGGACCATTATGGGGTGCTTTAATAGGTGGATGTAGTAACCTTGTACTAGGTGTTATATCAGATCCTACAAACATACCATTCGCAATAGTTAACATAGCTACTGGTCTTATAGTAGGGTTCATGGCTAAAAAAGGAAACTTTGGTTACAAAAAAGCTATCATAACAGGTATCATACTTGCTGTAGTTTGTCCTATGATAGGAACACCTATATCAGTTTATATGTTCGGTGGACTTAGCGGAAGTGGAGCTGACTTATTAGTTGGAGCACTTTTACAGGCTGGACAGCAGATATTCACAGCAGCATTTATACCAAGAATATTAAGTAATATAGTTGATAAACCATTATCTTGTTTATTAGTTGTATTATTTATATCTAAAATGCCTAAGAATTTCCTTGCTCAGTTTAAATCACAGGAAAACTAAAGCTGGCGAGGAGTTTATAAAATCCTAAATAAATCTTTGCAAGCTAAAAAAGAGTCATCTTATATACGTTAAAAAACGTTTTGAGAAGGCTCTTTTTTGTTGTAAAATCTAATTATGTAGAAATTTAAAAATTAAAATTTTTTGGAGGTAATAAATTATGAAGGATATTATACTTGTATCTCATTGTATGTTAAATACTTTTTCTAAGGTAGAAAGTTTTGGAGAGGAAGAAGGAAGAGAAGAAGCAAGAAGAAAGGTAATGAAAACAATTATAGAAAATGGAATTGGGATAATTCAGCTACCATGTCCAGAGCTTATAATGTATGGAACAAAGAGATGGGGACACGTTAAAGACCAGTTTGACACACCTCATTTTAGAAACGTATGTAGATGCGAATTTGAAATATACTTACAGCAGCTACAGGAATATATAAACAACGGCTACAATATAATAGGAATATTAGGTATAGATGGAAGTCCATCTTGTGGAGTAGACCTTACTTGTGTTGGAGATTGGAGAGGAGAAATAGGAAGTAATCCAAATCTTAGACAGACAATAGACAGTATAAAATATGTAGGAGAAATGGGAGTACTTATGGACGAAATTTCAAAAATACTTTCTGAAAATGGAATAGAATTAGAAATGTTCGGATTCCAGACAGAAACAGCGGATAAAATCTGTGAAAGAATAGAAAACGCTATCAAATAAAAAAATAATAAAAAATAAGGTGTAATAAATATTTTTTACATAAATTTTAAAATTTTCAGAAAAAAAGTTGCAATATTGGAAATAATATGTTTTAATATACTTATCAAAAAAACAGAATAATAAACCAAGGTAGAGGCGCTATTGTTCAATAGTATCTAGAGGAGTTGGCAGACGTTGAATTTAGAGAAAGGGGATATAGCCGAAGAGAGAATATATGGCGGTAATTCTTTCTGGGCCTGTATATAACATATGCAGGACTGTCGCTTTAATAAGTGTTGAGCTACAAGGTTACTTTGTATGAATACAGCGGTTCAAAGTTTCCTTTGGACCGTTTTTTTATTAGAAATAAAGTAAAGGGCGATATATTTGGCAAAATTATAGAAATTTGCAAAAGGTTTTTATTATTGGTTTTGTTAACTTGATATGAAAAAAATACTCTCGAAACAAAAAATAAATCGATGGGTTAAACTTGATTTCAAAAATTTTAAAAAATTGCACAACAAATAAACCTAACAAAATTATAAATTTTTTAGGTTAACTTTTCAACTAATGATTGATGAACCAATTAACTTTTTCTTGGTGACTACATTTAATACCACAAACTTCAGCTGGTGTTAGATTATTTAAAGACGAATGTTTTCTAATGAAATTGTAATAAAATATGAAATTGCTGATAATACTATTAGCACTAAGCTCTTCTTTAAATCCTTTAAGGTTGTTATACCAAGCTTTGAAAGTTTCATTGAAGGCTTCTATTACATTATTTGAAATATAGTCACTAAAATTTTCTACGACTATATGTTCACTACCATAAAAGGTGTATTTAATAGCTTCTTCATAAGATTTTAAGCCATCTGTAACAATTGATTTAGGAGAGCCGAAGGCACTAGCCTTTTTAAATAGTGAAAAAGCACAATCAGAACCTCGTGATTTGTTTAGATTCCAGGATAGAACAAACCTTGTTTCAGAATCTATACAAACCCAAAGATAAAATTTTTCACCAGCAATTTTTACGATAGTTTCATCAGCGTGCCATTCATCTGAATCACCTAGATATAAATCTTTTGATAGTTCATCACCAATTGTTTTAAAGTATATATCAAAAGTTTTAATCCATTTTGATATGGTTACATGAGATACTTTGATATTCATGTAATCAAATAA
>NZ_JBLOUI010000049.1:0-16892 GCF_047807365.1 Peptacetobacter sp. AB800
TATAATTTAAATTTAAAATTTGTTGGAACGCCGTATGAGGTGAAAGTCTCACGTACGGTGTGGAGTGGGGGAAAAGATGGAGATAAAATCAAAGTCTTACCTATCACTATTTATCGCTGGTGAAGTTTCTAGAGATATAGCTAGAAGAAAGTTAATTCCTCCTCATATAGTGCAGGCTCACGATGAAGGAGCTATACATTGGCATGACATGGACTATACTTTACAGTCTATATTCAACTGCTGCTTAATAAATATACAGGATATGCTTGATAATGGAACTGTTATCAATGAAAAAATGGTTGAGTCACCAAAGTCATTCTCAACTGCTTGTACAGTTACAACTCAGATAATGGCTCAGGTTGCAAGTAATCAGTATGGCGGACAGAGTATCACTATAAAACACTTAGCACCATATTTAAGAAGAACTTACGACAAGTTCTATAAAATGTATATGGAAAAATACAATAACGAAGAGTTAGCAAAAGATATAGCTCATGATATGATGATGAAGGATTTAAAAGACGGTGTCCAGACGATAAGATACCAGTTATCTACACTAATGACAACTAATGGTTAATAAAATGGCCGTCCATATTGGAAACATTATGGATTATGAGATGGTGAACCTAGAAATCTAGGGTGTGTGTCTTAAGACATGCTATCGGTGAATACTAAGGTTAAACGAGGTGACACATAAAGGTTTAATTATGTTAATACCGAGCCAAGTCTATAATAAATTATAGAAAGGTGTAACGACTAAATTGGGTGAAATCCCTAAGAGGAATAATGTGAAAGCCATTGTTCCGTAGCGCCATCTACCTAAGTTACTTTATGTAATATGGTAAAGAGATAGTCTAGTCTTTATAGAAATATAGAGAGGGGAACGCAGGCCCCATTCGCTACAATATATCTTGAAATAGAAGAAGGAAGCGAATACGAAGAAGAAATGGCTCTTATCTGTGAAGAAATGATAAGACAGAGATTAGAAGGTATGAAAAACTATAAAGGACAGCAGATTGGTGAAGCTTTCCCTAAATTAGTTTACCTATTAGATGAACACAACTGCCTAGAAGGTGGAAAATACGATTATATAACTAAACTTGCAGCAGAATGTACTGCTAAGAGATTAGTTCCTGATTATCAGAGTGCTAAGATAATGAGAAGCAACTACGAAGGAAATACATTCCCTCCAATGGGTTGTAGAAGTCATTTAAGTCCATATAAAGACGAAAATGGAAACTACAAATGGTATGGAAGATTTAACCAGGGTGTTGTTTCATTAAACTTACCACAGATAGCTATAATGGCTGATAAAAATATGGATATGTTCTGGAATATACTAGATCAGAGATTAGAGTTATGTAAAGAAGCTCTTTTAGTTAGACATAATATGTTAAAAGGAACTTTATCAGATGTTTCTCCAATTCACTGGCAGCATGGTGCAATAGCTAGATTAGACAAAGGAGAAAAAATAGACAAACTTCTTGAAAATGGATACTCAACATTAAGCTTAGGATATGTTGGTATACATGAAATGGTTCAGTCTATGTTAGGTGTTAGCCACACTACTGAAAAAGGTGAAAAATTTGCGCTAGAAGTTATGAATCATTTAAGAAAGAAATGTGATGAGTGGAAAGCTGAAACAGGATTAGGATTTGGACTTTACGGTACTCCAGCAGAAAATCTTGTTTACAGATTCTGTAGAATTGATAAACAGAAATTCGGTGAAATACCAAACGTTACTGACAAACTATACTACACTAACAGCTACCACGTAAATGTATGTGAAGAAATAGATGCGTTTAGTAAGTTAAAATTTGAAGCTCAGTTCCATGCAATAAGCTCAGGTGGATGTATTTCGTACATCGAGGTTCCAGATATGAGCAGAAACTTAGAAGCTGTTGAACAGGTTATAAACTACATATACCACAACATTCAGTACGCTGAAATAAACACAAAACCAGATGTTTGTTACAAATGCGGATACACAGGAGAAATAAAACTAGATGAAAATCTAGAGTGGTACTGTCCTTCTTGTGGAAACAGAGATGAAGCTGATATGCAGGTTATGAGAAGAACTTGTGGATATATAGGAACTAATTTCTGGAATAAAGGTCGTACTCAGGAAATTGGGGATAGAGTACTTCATTTATAGGAGATGATTTTTAGAGAATGAGATATGAAAAAATAAGAAAATTTGATGTGTCTAATGCTCCAGGTGTTAGATCGACATTATTTGTAACAGGATGTACTCACGATTGTAAAGGCTGCTTTAACAAGGAATTGCAGGACTTTGGAGCTGGAAAGGTTTGGACTCAAGAAGACGAGGACAATTTTGTATCTTATGTTAAGAATGACAATGTTGTCGGAGTTAATATTTTAGGAGGAGAGCCAATGCAGCAGGTTATGGATGACTGCCTTCCAAATTTATTAAAGAGAGTTAAAGAAGAAACTGGTAAAAGCATCTGGCTTTGGTCTGGATATTTACTTGAACAAATTCTTGAAGATGAGAAAAGAAGAAAAATTTTAGAATATGTAGATGTACTAGTAGATGGAAGATTTGATATTGATAAGAGAAATATAAATCTTAAATATAGAGGATCTGAAAATCAGAGAGTGATTGATGTCAAAAAGACATTGATGAGTGATTCTGTGGTACTTTACGATTTTGAAGAAATTTTGTAAAATTATTTTAGAATTATAAAATACAGTAAAAAATATATTAATTTTTAGAAAGTGTACAGCTTTTGTGTAAAAAGTTGTACACTTTTTTTATTTATTTTTTTGTTGTTATTTTTTTGATTTTTGAAAATTACTATTTTTATTCTTTTTAATATTTTAAAATGTTTTAAGTATATAATTAAAATATTCGAGAAGTTATAATGTTTTTGAATACATAATGAAATTTTTATGATTTTTCTATAGATTTTTTTGATTGAATACTTTAAAATAGGGTAGATATTTAATTATGTAAAATAAAAAATAAATTGTGTACTTTATTTAGCTTATGAACAGAATTATGCTGAATCAGGCTCAGCAATATCAAATCAAATTAAATCCTGGAGAAAATGAAATAAAAATCGACAAGTTAATTAAAAAAGTAACTAGTAATAGTGTTGGTGCATCACAGGATGTTGCTACACTTCTTGGAATGTTCTGGCAGTTACATCTTGCATATGAACCAGGGTATACTTCACAGATGTTAAAAAATAATACTGATAAAGATTTAAAAAATGATTCATATTATGCAAAAATGAATAGATTATATAGAAATCTTACTACAGACGAAGAAAAAATGGATAAAGATCAGTTATTAATATTAAAAGCATCTGAAGCTGCTGGAAAAGATTTAAGAGGATTCTTTGCTAGTTGGGGATTAGTTGCAAATGATACTACAAAGGTATACTTACAGCAGTTAATGGAAAAAGGAAAAATAACGACTGAAACTAGCAAAAATCTATAAACAAAATTTATATTTTATTCAATTATCAATTAATTATTATAAAATTTCACAAAAAGGTAATTTATTGGTATAATATAAAGAGTATCTGTCAATAATATAAGATTAAGTGGATAACTGATTTTTTGGTAGCTTATTTAAATTATCCAAGTATCTAAGAAAAACACAGAAAAAATAAAAAGTACATAAGGAGGGCAATATGAATTTGAGATCTAAATTTATCGGTATTATACTTGCTGGGATATTATCGATTTCAATGACATTCACTGGATGTTCATCGAATAACAATACAGATGAAAATTCATCTAATAATTCGAGTACATCAACAAGTATTTCGTCTTCAGATAATGATGCATCAAATTCGGCATCTGATACGGCAGAAGATCAGAGCGATAAGTCTCGGTCGAATAACGACACATTGTCTGATGGTGATGTACAAATTCACTTTATCGATACAGGAAATAGCGATGCAATTCTAATAGATGATGGTGGAGTTGCTATGCTTATCGATGCAGGGGACAACGACGACGAAAGAGCAGTAGTAAATTATTTAAATGGACGGGGAGTAAAGGATATTAAATATCTTGTTTCTACTCATGCACATGCAGATCATGCTGGAGGACTAGATGAGGTAGTTAAGAAGTGTAAAGTAGAAACTGCATTTGTTTCCAATGGAGATGCAGATACTCGGACATATAGAGATTTTATCATGGCGCTTTCAGATAAAGGGCTAAATCCTACAGTGCCACTTGAAGGAAAAAAATTTAAGCTAAAAAATTCTTATTTTGAAGTTTTCAACATTAATGGAGGCAGCGACACAAATAATGAATCTCTTGTAGTTCTATTAACTCATGGAAATGACAAGATGCTATTTATGGGAGATGCTGAGGAAGAGGTTGAACACGAGATTTTAAACAAGATGCCAGATGTAGACTTATTAAAAGTTGGACATCATGGTTCACATAGTAGTACGACAGATGCATTTTTAGATAAGACAAAACCAGAGTATGCGGTTATTTTATGTGGAAGAAATAATAAGTATGGACATCCTCACAGGGAAACTATGCAGAAATTAAAGGATAGAAACATAGCTGTTTACAGAACTGATGAGAGTGGCGATTTACTATTTACATCAAACGGAAATGGAATAACTACAAATTCTAAAAAGGGCGATTACAATTCTGGTAGCAATTCTGCAGATGAATATTCATCAGATCCTTCATATGAGTCTGGATATTCAGAATCTAATTCATCTGATGGCTCTGACAATCTAAAAACTGTTTATTGGACTAAGAACGGTAAAGTCTACCACAAGTACAGAGATTGCTCAGGGCTTAGAAAGAGTAAAAACGTCTTATCAGGAAATATTTCAGATAGTGGAAAGCCAAGACTTTGCAAAATATGCGAAGGAAGATAGTCTAAAAAAACTAAATTTTAATGACTTAGAAAAACGATAAACTCAAAAAGGAAAAATTTTATTATAGAGAATGTTTAAACATAAAAAAGTACTCCAAATTCAATCGGAGTACTTTTTTTATTTGCGTTTTAAAATTGTAATCTTTGAAATTTATTTTAAGACTCTGAATACGCCAGTCACGACACCTATTATCTGAACTTGAGAATCTTCAAATATAAAAGGTTCCATAAATTCATTTTCTGGCTGTAATCTAATCTTGCCATCTTCTTTGTAGAATGTTTTAACTGTAGCTTTTTCATTTTCTACTAATGCAGCTACCATTGTACCATTTGCAGCTGTGTTTTTCTTATCAACAACTACATAGTCGCCGTCTAATATACCGGCATTTACCATACTCTCGCCCTTTACTCTAAGAACAAAGTTATCCTTTCCGCTGACAAGAGATGCTGGTAGAGGTATATATTCCTCTATGTTCTGTTCAGCAAATATAGGCTCACCAGCAGTTATCTGACCTATAAGAGGTAAGTTTATCATTTCCTGGTGTAATCCCATAACATCGTCTTCATCTCTAGCTTTATCTAAAACCTCGATAGCTCTTGGCTTAGTAGGGTCTTTTCTTATATAACCTAATTTCTCTAATTTGTTTAGATGAGAGTGAACAGTAGAAGTAGATCTTAAACTTACCGCATCACAAATCTCTCTAACAGCAGGTGGGTAACCTTTCTTAGAAATTTCGGATTTTATGAACTCTAGTATTGCTATTTGTTTGTCTGTTAAATTTGAATACATACTCATTCCTCATTTCTTTATTTAATCGCTTTATTTAACTTAATATCTTAACTTATTTTTATTGAATGGAACATAGCTAATTATTTGCTTAATAAAGTCAAAAAATTTATTATTTATAACTATATAATATCACATTTAACAGTAGGATACAAACATTTATTCGTCGAGCAAGTGTTCGTTTTTTTATTTTTCAAGAGTGTCATCTGTCTCGTTTTCTTCATCGATTAAGCTTTCAAAATCTTCATCTATTATGTCATCATTTTTATCATCTTCTAGCCATTCAAAGTTTTTAACAATATCTCGTTTTACATGTTTTTTGTGAGCTGCATAAAGCTGTGTTGTAGTTACGTTATCGTGGTCTAGTAAGTTTTGAACGTCGTATATTGTAAATCCATTTTGGATTAGAGAAGTCGCTGCAGTTGCTCTTAGTTTATGAGGGCTGTACCCTTTATCTCTAGTCGTGCACATAGAGATTGAAGTGTACTTTTTAACTAGGGAAGTGATAGCTCTTTCTGTCATCCTTTTTTTCTGTAGAGATAAGAACAATGCATCTTTGTGTTCTTCGGGGATATCCTCGCTATGAGGTCTTTCGTGATTGATGTAATCTAATACAACGTGCTCACAAGTTTTATTTATAGGCATTAAAACTTCCTTGCCCCTTTTTCTAAAAATAGTAAACTCGCCACGAGAGAAGTTAAACGAAGAAATATTTAGCTCTCTAAGCTCATTTAATCTAAGCCCATATGTAACAAATAGTGCCAAAATTGCTTTATCTCTAAGTTTAGTCTTTTTCCAATAGACTTTTTCCTTTTCTGTAAGTCCTTCACCAGTTTCTACAGCATCTAGCATAACTGCGACTTCATCAATCTCAAGCCTTTTTATAGCGTCTGGCTGCGGTTTTGGGAGCTTTATCGGGTTGAAACCATCAGTTATATTCTCTTTAAGCTGCTCGTTTCTATAAAGGAATTTGAACAGAGTAGAGAGCGATGATTTTTTTCTGGCAAGCGCACGATTATTATTCTCAAATACCATAGTCGTATTGCCAATTTCTTTATAATATCTACTACAATATTCACCTAAGAATAGGTTGATATCTCTGGCTTTAAGCTCAGAAAATTCTTCCAAAGTGATATCGTGAGTAATTTTTGCAGATGTATGTTCAGCCGTTTCAACAAGGTAGTGGCAGAAAAATAGGATATCTTCAAGATATGCAAGCCTGCTTGATACAGAAACAGATCCTTTTAGGTATATGAAGTAATCCTTCATGAAGTCTGGAAGCTGCGATTGTATTTCGAGGCATTTTTCAACTTTTTTGTTGTCCCTGATTACTATGTTGTCAGGACGGCTTGATTTGTTGTGTATTTTCATAAGTAAAACCTCCTATGGTTATAATTATATAGAAAATGAAAGTATTAAGAAAGAAAAATTTAACATTTAAAATTTAATACTAAGTTATTTTATGTTATAATTTAACTTTAAATAATAATTAATTTTTAAACAATCACAATAAGGAGGAATTTATGGGATTTACTGAAGATATGATTTGCAAAGACTGTGGAAAGACTTTTTCATGTTTTTTTGGAACTAATAAAGAAAGTTTTAGCGACTTTGACAATATTTTTAAAAATGAGTACGGAGAAAAAGCTTACGAGCAGCTTAAATCACTTTTAAATGATATAGAAACTAATTCAGAAATAAATATCGACAATTACAACTGTTTCCTAGAAACAAAATACGACTTAGCATTTAAGACTAAGTACTTAAATAAGAAATTAGATGATTTGGCGGAACAGATAGAAATACAGGATAAAGAAAGAACAAATAAGAATTCTAAGTTTAAATTTGTAGCAGAAACTTTCTACTGGAAATATGTTGAAGGATTTAATGACTTAAAGAATATAATAGAATCTGGAGATGCTGAGCTAATTGAGCAGGCCTTTAATGAAAAATGGGTTCTTTTTGAAGGGAAAAGATTTGGACATACATTATTTAAATGTCCAAGCTGCAATAGATATGAGCCAGGATTCTACACACATGTTGAAACAGCTGATGGTAAATATGAATGTAAATTTATTTGTCCAAAATGTAATACGCCTATGTATGTGTACAAGGGATGTATTTCTGATGCTGTTGAAAAAAATGAACTTTCTTGTCAGCATTGTGGATCTAATAATGTAGTTATAAAAGAAGGATTAGAATAAGGCCTTGAGAGAGGTCTTATTTTCTTCCTTGTTTAACTATTCCGAAAATATACATTTAATGAATAGTTAGATGTAACAGAAAAAGCACTCTTTTCAGGTCGTATTTCTATATATTATCTTAATATGTTATCTTGATATTTTTATTGAGATTTGAATACTTCAATGTTATAATGAAGGTAGATAAAAGCTAAGTTTTTTCATTTTTGCTTGCTTTTTTCTTTTTAATTTTTGTGTTTTGAAAATCAAGGTCCTAATAAGGGCCTTGGTTTATTTTTTGGATAATTCTATTTTAACTTATTCCCGTCAGAAAATGCATTTCCAACTTTTTCTCCTACAACATGATATCCATGGCCTACAGGATCAAATGTAATCGGTCTGAATTTAGCTAAATCAACCTTACCATTTTCATCTATGATTTTTTCATCAGCAGATACATTGACTATTTCGCCAAATAAAAGCTTAGAATCGTCGTCATAGCTTATAAGCTTACACTCTAAAGTAAATGGGAACTCTTCTATTATAGGTGCATCTACAACCTCACTCTTGTAAGTATGAAGTCCTGCTTTATCAAGTTTGTTGTTTACATTATTTCCAGAAACAACACCTACAAAATCAGCTTCAACTACATGATCTGCATCTGCCATACTAACTGTAAATGCCTTCTTAGCCTTTATATTCTCCATTGTCTTATGTCCAGGACTAACACATATAGTTATCTTATTCTGAGCTGAAATACCGCCCCAAGCAGCATTCATTGCATTTGCTGTACCATCTTCATTATAACTTCCTATTATAAGTACTGGCATTGGATACATAAAAGGATTAGAACCAAAATTTTTTCTCATATAAAACTCCCCCTTGTTAGAAATTTATTACTATATTTCTATTTCTATAAAAATAAACGAACTCCTTTTTATTATTTTGAAATTTTTAATTATATTTAATGTACTTATAACATATATAAAAATAATTATAAAGTTTACCATAATTCAATTTAAAAATAAATTTCTTAATTGTTTGAAAGTTATAAAATTATGGGATATTTTGCAAAGCACTTTCAAAAATTGACAATAAATGAATCCCTTCTTTCACTAAATAAATCATTTTGAATTGATTATTCAAAAAACTGATATATTCTGACAAATGTCATAAAAGATTTCAAAAGAGATTTTTTAGAATATATTTGTGAAATTATAATGAATTATATTTTTTGTTAAATCTAGATAAATATTTAAATTTAAAGCTTTATAAAGATTATTTTAATTTCAAATGGTAAACAGATTGTATACAGTATCTAAACAATTTGCTCTTTTTATTAAATATTCAAAAAATGAAATTTACAAAAAACAATCTTGCGTTTTTTGAAACTACTTGTTATAATATATATGTAAGATGAAATAAGAAATAAGATTTGATTCATAAGGAGGTACCAAAATGTTAGCATTATCAGCAAAAGTTATATGTTCAGCACTAATAATATTCCCAGCTATGTATTTAATGGCTAAAGCTGTTTAATTTGTTTTTTAGGATATTATAGTTGTTATATTTTTATTAAATAATCGGTTTAATCCGAGAAATGAAGAGGAAAAATAAATGTATACGGGAAATTGTAATCGAAAATAGCCTGGTTCTTTACAGATTAATGAGTAAAGACCAGGCATTTTTTATGTGGATTTATAGTGTTTTGTTATGGTAAGCTGCATAAAAAGAGAGCAACCTTGTTATTGGCTGCTCTACTCTTTTAAAATGTTCATTTTGATAAGTATAACTTTTTATATACTTTTATTATAATCTGCAATAACTTGCATTATGTCCTTTGAGCATCATTTTCCTTTTGGATTTAACTCTTTACACATTCCTTTTGTACATGCTCCAGTGGAAATTTGTATGTCTTTAAGAGTTTTTGCTCCATTATCTAAAGCTTGTATGATGTCCGCTTTTGTCACATTAGAACAATAGCAAATGATTTCGTTATCCATAGTAACCTCCATACTGTATTTATATGATTATTATAACATATAGTCAACAGCTGCCAAAAGGGTTATTAGAATCTAATTTTATCCTTAATATCGGGGTATTTCATTCTAAGATATTCTAGGATATGCTTGAATGGATAAGGTCTAACACTTTTTGCGTTATTACTTCTTATATGACAATTATCCAACATATCAATTATTTCAAGAATATATCTCGAATCCGTATCCAATGTATCATTTAAAGAAATGATTCTGTAAACTCTGTTTAATTTATCCAAATCAAACCGTAGTGAAGACTCAGTTTTTCCAACAGAATAATGTATATCATCGTTTATCATAAAGACTAACTTGTCTTGATAAGGGTAGGCTTCTTTATCATTTAAAAACCTTCTATCTTTACTTCTAAGAGAACGATCTTTATCAAGTGCATAATGGACTGCTTTTTCCATAGCTTCCCTTTGAGGCATAAGAATGTAGTCCATTTCCTCTATTTCATTTAATTTATCGTCTTTTTTCACAATGCAAATATTACCTGTTTTCTTAAATTTTCCAAGAGAAAGAGTGTATATTTTATCAATTTTAGATTCATCATCTATAATTTCAAAATGGCCAGCTGCATAAATTTTCATAAGAGCATGTATACTTTTATACTCTTCTTTCCCTACTTTGACCTTAATACCTAGATAAAACTCACATTCTCCAAAATTCCATTTAAAAATCTTATTATTAAAAAGTTCCTTTTTTATATAGAGCTCACTCAATAATTTTCTAGTAATAGAATCCCCTGATTTTCCTATATTTTTAACAGTTACACATTGATGAAGAACTCCATCTGGGATATCTAGCTTTATATCCTTTTTCTTATTATCAGTATAATACTGTGCATCATTTATAATTACTATATTGGGCTTATCAAAACTAAAATCTCTAGAAATATCAGAAACATCTAAATTAAAATCTGGATTTCTTAGATTTTCTAGAAAAACTTCAACATCCTTTTCTGCAAGAATTACGTCATTCAAAGCAACAACATTTATAGATTTTAAAGTCTGGTAGTCTAAAGAAGCATCTTTTTTAGAATCAGTATTTTTTGTGATTTTTTTAAATTTTGATTTTCTTTTTACAAATCCAAGTTTTGCAATTCCATCATATTCGTAATTATCCAAAGTATACGAATGTCTAGAGTTATAATTTTGAGTAATACTTGTGTAACAAAGTCCTCTGTCATAAACATCACTACCAATAGGTGTGTCAGGATTGTTTGGTTTAAGAGCTTCTTTAAAGTTCTTGAAATCTGTAGCACTTACAATCTTTCCAACTAAATAATTTACATTTTTTTCACTGAAACTAAGCTGTGTTAAAAGAGTTGAAATTGCTCTTGTTTCGTCTATCCAAAGAGTTTCTTTATCTAGATTTAATTCATTTCTTTTGTTTTCATTTTCCATATATCTATTAGAGATAGTACGTAAATCAAAGAATGTTCTGTTAATAAACTGGTTAACTTCTCTTATAAAATCTGCTATATTATACATAGTTATTTTAGATTTTATATCATCATCGAGGTCATTTTCAGATATTATGATATTGCACTGTGTTATATTATCAGGATCATTTCGATCACTTGTAAAAGGAATGTACACATATTTTCTAGTTGTATCAAAGTAATTATCCACACTATAGAAATTCATCAGCTTATCAATAACATTAGCTTCCTGAAATTCACCATTATCATCCTTTTCAAAGAGTCTAACTACCCATTTGCTAGGGAAGTATTTTTCCTTTATTTCTTTACTCCTGTTAGAAATAGCTTTTATCTTACCTATAGATTTAGAAACCTCTATGGTATCTGGGTCCATTTCGTCAATATTTTCAAAAGTTCTATAAATTACTTTAAATATGTCTACAATATTCTTTTTTAGGTCATTTGATAGAATTTTCCTAAGAAAATCATTCTTAACAGCGTCAACCTCATCTATAATAACTATTGCGTCTTTTAAGTGTTCTCCCTTTATAAAATCATATCTTTTTGAGATTATAGGATCATCTTTTTCTAAAAACTTAGCACTAGTCATTATAAATACCTGTTTTTGAGAATGCTGCGAAGATGGGTATAATTCTGCTATGAATTTCCATTCTTCGCTATTCATCATATAATCATAGCTGCTTATACAATTTCCTTTTTGGTCGAAACTGTTATGATTGTAGCTTTTAGCAAATTCCTCTGACAATAAGTTTCTAAACTTAGGCTCTAAGTTAGATATATGCTCATTTATACTTTTGATGACAGCCTTGTTTGAATCCTGATTATTTTTAGAGTTTTTTGTTTCAACTTCTAATCTAATAAGCTCACTTCTTAAAACAGTAAATACTTCTTTTAATTCCTTGTTTCTGTTCGCTATTCTTTCTATATCATCTGATAATCTTAGAAAACTTTGTTTGATACAGTTAACAAATGACTTTATTTGTACTACTTTATCAATCTTATCTTGTTCTCCCATTTCTTTTAGGTGATAAGCGATGTCGCTTTCTACGAGATTTAGATGAGCAATTCTTGTAGTGACGAAGATTATTTTTCGTCCGCTATTTATCAGCATCCATGCTATAAATATAGCTGTTTCATAAGATTTTCCACTTCCTGTGGGATTTGGAATGATTGTTATTCCGTTTTTAGGTTCTGAGATAATTCTCAAAGTATTAGCTATTTTGTATTTAGCTAACATGTTGCACCTCCGTTATAAAATTTTGTAATTAAAAGCGCTTTTCAGTATTACAGACCAAATTATACAGACGGAATTTTTAAAAATCAATGGCTATTTTTTTACTATTTTGAAAATACGAACTTTTTATGTGGAATTTATACAAGTTTGATATAGATTTTATTGTGAAATGAAAAAAATTGTGGATAAGTATTGGTAAGAGGAGGGTTGTGTTTTTAAGGGGGTTAGGAGAATTTAGTTTAATGGTTAAAGTATTTAGCGAAAGTGTAAACATATGAAAAGTAGGATATATTGACTATTATAGAATATTATGGTATTCTAATTATAGAAATAATAGTAGGTTTGCAGAGCCAACCAAAACTGCATTAATAGTAGGTTTGTGAATCCAATCAAAATCACATTAATAGCAGGTTTGCAGAGCCAACCAAAACTGTATTAATAGTAAAACGAATCCCTTGTCTGTATACTTGATAAGGGATTTTTTGTTATGTAATTATATTATGTAAGGAGAATTAAAATGAAATGGTATGTTCCAGACGATGAATTTTTAAACTATTTAAGAAACAAAGAATCTAGGGTTCCAAGAACAGATTATGGAAAAGAAAAATATAAACCTTTTTTTGGAGCATTATTTGAAGTTGGAGAATTGGTGTATATAACACAGGTTTCTCATCCAAAAGAAAGACACTATAAAATGAAAAGCTCAAAAGACTTTTTAAAAGTATTTGACGAAAAAAGACTTCTTGCTGTGATAAATCTAAATTATATGTTTCCTATTCCTAAAAATCTATTAAAAGAACTTAATTATAAAGAGTTAGATATAGAAAATGAGATTAAAAAAAATAATTATATATCGCTATTAAAGAAAGAACTAAAAGCTATAAATAAAATGGATATTGAGTCAAAAGCTAAGTATATATACGAATTAAAATATAATTATCCAGATAATATGATTTCTAAAAGGTGTTTTGATTTTAAATTATTGGAAGTGTATGCTAAAAATTATAATAAAGATTAATATATTATGGGCTGTTGTATTAACTGAAGTTAATTTACAGCCCATTTGCATTTGATATAAAAGTATTACTTCTAAAACTTTAGTCTTCCATGTTAAATGCATTTAATATTTCATTTATTGATTCATACGACTTTGCTTCTATTTCTCCGTTTATTATTTTCCTTGCTTCCTCCATAGCAAGCTCTGTTGTAATGTTGTACTTAGCTTGTTCTTTATTCTCATCTTCAGACACTCAAATCACCTCTATTATTAAAAAACTCCTCTATTATCCCATCCAACTGCCTTCTAATCACTTCAAAATCACAATCAAGATCTAAAGTTCTCACATCTATCCTATTCCCAATCATAACATAGCTGCTCTCAGGCTGAATCAACTCATCAGTCCTAGCATACAAAAGCATACCAGACACATTTTTACCACTACAAGCCTTATTCTTCACATAAGTAAAAATCTGGTACAAATTATTAGAATGAATAGTATTCTTATCAAACCTTACTTGTGTTGTATGACTATAATACTTAGCATCTATAATCAAAACCTTGTTACCATAAGTCAAAGTTATATCTGTTTTCATAATAGGAAGCAAGTTATCCATACCATCATCTAAAGCCCAATTTACATAAGATGCAGCAGGCTTTAGCTCAGGATAATGCTTTTTATAATATTCAAGAATAAACTTTTCATAAAGCCTACTCATACTCTGCTCATCAAGGAAGTTTAAAAGCTTTGTAGAGCCTTCTGTAGTCGTTTGAATAAGTCCATTGAGAACTAGATAGCATATAGAAATAAGCATTTGATAGCTTTGATTATTCTTGTTAAATCTCATATTCCAGTTTATTCTTTTAATGATCTTAATATCTAAACTTTGAACATCTTTAAAATACAATAAAAGATTTCTCAAAGACTTTTTCCTATGTGACTTAATATCTGATTTGATAAGTAATTGTATAGTTGTTTTTAAAATTCTATTAGCATAACAATCTAATGAAAAATTATCGAAATTACAAATTAATTGACGATTTATAATTGTTTGCTTCTTAATAGATTCTGAAACATCAATTTTTCCTTTTATATAATTAGAAACTTCTGTGGATTCTATATAATCTCTTTTTAATCCTCGCTTCTTTATCTGAATAGAAACTCCCTTTTCGAGAATAGCTGCTAATAAATCTGCTGCATTTTCAAATTCTTCGGTTTCGCAAAATGAGTAGGTATCACTTTTTAGAATTTGAAATGCATAGGCTAACATGTAATATATATTTTGTATTTTTATCATTTTATTTCACCAGTAATTATATTATTTTATCGCTTCATGAAGTAAATAACTCCACTCTTCAACCTTATCATTTTCATCAAACCAATATTCATTTAATAGAGGAATTATCTCATAATCTACTACAGATTTTAATAAGTAATCGTCAATATCATCATCAAAGCAGAAGAAACTATGTCCTATACAAAAATTCTTTCCAAGAGATTCATCATTTCTTATATCAGTATTAAGTTTTTTAACTGTTTCTATAAATTTGTATAACTTATCACAATTCTTTTCTTCAAGATACTTTTTAAACCCATCAGATTCAAATGCTGCTTCAAATTCAAAGAAAGCAAACCTTCTTCTCAGAGCGTAGTCTATAATAGCAAGACTTCTATCTGCTGTGTTCATCATTCCAATAATGTATAGATTTTTAGGAATTGAAAACATTTCATCAGAATAAAGCAGCTTTATCTCAGTTCCTCTTTTATCATTCTCCATAAGCATAAATAACTCACCAAATATTTTACTTAGATTTCCTCTGTTAATTTCATCAATTATAAAGAAATAGTCGTTATTAGGATCTTGTTCTGCTTTTTTACAGAAGTTGTAGAAAGGTCCTTTTTTAAGCTCAAATCCACATTCATTAGGTCTAAATCCCATCATAAAGTCTTCGTAGCTGTAGTTTTGGTGGAATTGGATAGTCATTACTCTATCTTTATTCTTTTCTCCAATTATTGAGTATGCAAGTCTTTTAGCTGCAAAGGTCTTTCCTACTCCTGGAGGACCTTGAAGAATGATATTTTTCTTGTATAGAAGAAGATTTTTTAGAATATAGTATTTTTCTTCGTCTAGATAAACTTCTTCAAGAAAATCTGATTCAGTATATATATTTTTAGCTGTAGAATTGCTTTCTAAGTTTTCTGAAACAGTATATTGATTATTATATCCATGACTATTATCATTTAATGGATGTTTATGTTCTTCTCTATCCTCATCTTCTAATCTTTTCTTTTCTGCATTTATCTCTTCAGCTAGTGCAAATGCAACCCTAGATAATTCAGGAAAATTATTATAGCTATAATATCCACTTTCCAAAATTCCCCTACAATCGCTGCATAAATTTAAATAATCATCTCCGGAAAATACGAATTTGAAATTGTTTGCCTTATTTATAAATTCTTCTGGCATATTATTCGGATTTGATAAATACCAACGATTTATAGAGTCTAAGTTTAGATATTCAAAAGGTCTAATCCAGAATAATCCCATAGTCAAGTTCCATTTAATTCCCTTTTGTGTTAATGCGATATTATAATATTTTATCAGTTCTTCTCTGCTCTTTTCCGAATGAGTGTCTGCATATTCAAGAGCTGCTTCAAACACATTCCAAAGATTCTGGATGTCCGACTTCTCTCTTTCCCCTATAAATCTGTAAAATACTGCGCTAAGATTGTTCAATAAAGGAATTCCTCCAAATGAGTCTGGAGTTTTTACAGATATTGAGAATTCTTTGGCTAGTCCTTCAATTATACGAATTCTGTTCCGTAAGCTGATTTGTTTGTTGAATAGTCCAAATACTGTGAATGGATCTATGTCTATTATGTTTCTGTCTTTTTCTAGTGTTGGCAGAGAGATATTGTTTGTATAGTATACTCGTTTGATTTTTTCTATGAGTTCTTTTCGGTTGTTTTTGTATTTTAGTAGTGTGTTGGCAAATTCCATATAGAAGTTAGGCCAAGTTGGATATGTTTTCATAATGACCTCCTAAAGTTTGTTATATTTTTATGTTACTATTTTGGAGGAGGATAAGCAATAAAAAAATACTGCCATAGAACACCTTTAAAAGGTGTTCTTATGACAGTACCTTTAACTGACACCTAACGGTTGTCAGTTTTTTTGTATTCAAATTTAGTTCCACAATTAGGACAAATTAATTCTGGCATATTTTTTTCATTTAGCGAAGCTACCGCTTCTGATGAAAAGAACACATCTTGTCTTAATTCTTCTAAGATAAATTCTGGTACTCCTTTTTCAAATCCACAAGACTTACACTCA
>NZ_JBLOUI010000050.1:0-15881 GCF_047807365.1 Peptacetobacter sp. AB800
AATTGTGGAGCTAAATTTGAATACAAAAAAACTGACAACCGTTAGGTGTCAGTTAAAGGTACTGTCATAAGAACACCTTTTAAAGGTGTTCTATGGCAGTATTTTTTTATTAAATTTATTGTTTCAAATATAATTAATATAAGAGAAAAATTATTTGTGGATAAAGACAGAAAAATAGCTGATATCGAGATATCAGCTATTTTTTACTTATAAGAGGTATGGTTTTGATTTATATTATAAATAATTGAACTAGGCTATATTGAAGTGAACTGCTAATGCAGAGTTTCTTTCTTCACGAGATAGAGTATGTCCTTTTCTCATTATTATAGAGTAACGTTTTCCTTCGATGAAGAATAATAGTACTTTTTCATCTCCAAAGTTAAATTCTCTATATCTATCAAATGGAGTATTTCCAAGTTCAAGAAGTTCTTTTGAACTTATGCTATTGTAGTCAAGTTTGAAGCTCTTGTCAGCTTTGAATATAACGCTAAGTGGAGTTTTAGCTTCTCCTTCTTCGTATAATTCATGTTTTTCTGCTATCATTTCATTCTGTGCATCAGATAAAGTAACAGGTATGAATTCACCATTTTCGTCTTTTACTAAACCACCGTTTATATCCTGTTTGTATACTAGATGAACATCAGCTTTAGGTACATCTACCATTTTTTCGAAGTGAACGTACTGTCCAGCATTTTCTATGAATCCTTCATTTCTTATTTCAAGGAATCCGTCTATTTTTCCTAAGCAGAAAGTAGATATAGAATCCTTAGCGAATTTATTATTGAATGGTAATATTGTAAGCATATCACCTTTATCTTCTAAAACTATTGAATAATCAAAAGCGTAAAAATCTTTGTCTTCCATTCTTAAAAAATTGTACTGTATTATATTTCCTTTCAAAATTGCCATCTCCTTTTAAAATAAGTTTGAGTATATAAACAAGGAATATACTAAATGTGTTACTCTTATTCCTGCTTACAAACTAATAATAACATAAAAATAATAAATGTGCTACAATAATTAATAAAAAAACAAAGATTTTTTTGGAAAATATAAAAAAGAAATGTTAAATAGTATATCATAATTATATATTGTATTAAATTGTGTATACAATGTATGCGAAAACTGTAAATTAAGTCACGAATTCAAAAATAAAAGCCGAATGATTGTCCTATATTTTCGCTAATATTGAATTAAATTGTAAAGATGTGATATAATGAAGGATAGTTTAGGTCAAAAATTAAAAAATTAATATAGATGGAGGAAAGATTATGAGTATGATACATAAATATTCAATGAATGGATACAACATAGTATTAGATGTTAATGGTGGATCTGTTCACGTTGTAGACGATGCTGCTTATAGAGTATTAGATTTCTACAAAGAAAAAACTAAAGAAGAAACAGTTGAATTATTAAAAGATGAATTTACAAAAGAACAGGTTGAAGAAGCTTGGGATGAAATAGCTAACTTAGAAGAAGAAGGACTTCTTTATACAGAAGATAACTATCAGTTCCACCCAGCATTTGTTCATAGAGAACCAGTAGTAAAAGCACTTTGCTTAAATGTTGCACATGACTGTAACTTAAAATGTAAATACTGCTTTGCTAAACAGGGTAACTTCGGTGGAAAACCTGAATTAATGAGCTTTGAAGTAGGTAAAAGAGCGTTAGATTTCCTAGTTGCTAATTCAGGAAGCAGAAGAAATCTTGATATAGACTTTTTCGGTGGAGAACCGCTAATGAACTTTGAAGTTGTAAAACAGTTAGTAGAATACGGAAGAAGTATAGAAAAAGAACACGGTAAAAATATGAGATTCACTATAACTACTAACGGACTATTATTAAACGATGAAATAATAGACTACATAAACGAAAATATGCACAATGTTGTACTTAGCTTAGACGGAAGAAAATCAGTAAATGACAACATGAGAATGACTATAAACGACAAAGGAAGCTATGATGTAATAGTTCCTAAAATGCAGAAATTAATAGAAAAAAGACCAAAAGATAAATATTACTACGTAAGAGGTACTTTCACTAGAGAAAACTTAGACTTCTCAAAAGATATACTTCACTTTAGAGATTTAGGATTTGAACTTACTTCTGTTGAACCAGTTGTAGACGATGAATCAAACCCATTTGCATTAAGAAAAGAAGATTTACCACAGATATTTGATGAATATGAAAGATTTGCAGCAGAACTAGCTGATAGACAGCTAGCTGGAGATAAATTCAAATTCTTCCACTTTATGGTAGATTTAACTCAGGGACCATGTGTAATAAAAAGAATAACTGGATGTGGTGCAGGTAATGAATACCTATCAATAACTCCAAATGGAGATATATATCCATGTCATCAGTTCGTTGGACAGGAAGAATACATAATGGGTAATATAATGGATGAAAAAATAGAATTTCCAGAAGATCTTCAGAAAATGTTCAGAGATGCTCACGTATACAACAAAGAAGAATGTAAAAAATGTTGGAATAAATTCTACTGTTCAGGTGGATGTCATGCAAATGCATTAAACTTCAATGGAGATATAAACAAACCATATGATTTAGGTTGTGAAATGCAGAGAAAACGTACTGAATGTGCAATAATGATACAGGCTAAATTAATGATGGAAGGTCAGGACGAAGAATAATGATAAAATCATTTTGCGGTATAGAACCACAGATAGAAGAATCTGTATATGTATCTGAGTCTGCTGATATTATAGGAAAAGTAAAAATAGGAAAAAATTCTAGTGTATGGTACAATTCAGTAATAAGAGGTGACGATGAAGAAATAATCATCGGTGAAAATACCAATATACAAGATGGATCAGTACTACATGGAGAAGAAAAAACTATAATAGGAAATAATGTAACTATTGGTCATAGAGCAATTGTACATGGTGCTAAAATAGGTGATAATTCTCTTGTTGGAATGGGAGCTATAGTTTTAGATGGTGCAGAAATAGGAGAGCATTGTTTAGTTGGAGCTGGAGCACTAGTTACATCAAATAAAAAGTTTGAAGATGGTATGCTTATAATAGGTTCTCCAGCAAAAGCAATAAGACCATTAACTGACGATGAAAAGAAAAATTTAGAAAAAAGTGCAGCTTTATATGTAAAAACTGCAGAAGAACATAAATAAATAGATTTTATAGAGATGGGAAAATTAACCCATCTCTTTTTTTATTTATTTGTGCGAGAGAATGATAATGTATGATAAAATAAAATTAAATATATAAAGATGGGCGGTGAAATAATGCGAATAAGTTACAGACATATAAAAAGATATAAAGAAATTGCCCAGGTTATGGTTAAATACGGATTTAGTTTTATTATAGAGAGAATAAATAAAGAGGGATCTGGAAGTAAGATAGATGTATCATCTTCAGAGCCTAAAGATGATATAAAAAATATGACATCTGGTCAAAGATTAAGGTTAGCACTTCAAGAGCTGGGACCTACTTATATAAAAATGGGGCAGATTCTCAGTACAAGACGGGATCTTTTAGACCAAGATATGATAGATGAGCTTGTTAAGCTTAGAGATGATGTTGAAACATTTGATACTGATGTAGCTATGGCAATAATAGAAGAAGAAACTGGAAGAAATATAGATGAAATATTCTCTGAGTTTGATAAAGAACCTATAGCAGCAGCATCAATAGGACAGGTATACAATGCTGTTTTAAAAGATGGTGAAAAGGTTGTAATAAAAGTACAGCGTCCAGATATAGAAGAAACTATAAAATCTGACTTAGAAATATTAAAAAGAGTATCTGGATCTATTCAGGATATTATAAAGGACTATAATATTGATATGAAAGAAATGCTGGAAGAACTTTCTAGTCAGCTATTGAGAGAATTAGACTACAATTTTGAAGCTGTAAATGCTGTAAAAATGAAGAGAATTTTCCAAAATAGCGACGAGGTGTATATTCCAGAGATGCATATGGAATATACTACTAAAAGAGTTCTTATAATGGAAAGAATAGAAGGAATAAAATTAAGTGATATAGATTTAATTAAAGAAAAAGGTTGGGACACTAAAAAAATAGCGCACATAGGAGTTAAAGCTTTTTTAAGACAGGTATTTGATTATGGATTCTTCCATGCAGACCAGCATCCAGGAAATATATTTGTGCTTAGTGAATCTCAAATAGCATATATAGATTTTGGTATGATCGGAATGGTAGACAATAGAACTCTTAATTTTTTAAATAAATTTGCACTTGCGGCATCAGAGAAAAATGTAGATAAGATAGTTAGAGTTCTTACTGAAATAGATGCAATAGGTGAAGAAACTGATATAGAGGGGTTCAAAGGTGAAATGCTGTATATGATTCACTATTATTACGATATACCGCTTGAAAGAATAAGCATAGGAACAGTATTAAATGAGATTTTTAGATTCTTTAGAAAGTATAAAATAACTATGCCACCACAGTTGATAACTTTAGCTAAGACAATAATTACATTAGAGGGGACAGCGAGAACATTGGATCCTGAATTTTCTGCTAGAGAAATTAGCAAGGCATTTATAAAGAATTACTACAAAAGTAGAATAAATCCTAAAAATATCGCAATGGAAACAAAGGGAAATATAGAAGATATAGTATTAGATTTAAAAAATCTTCCAAAGCAGATAAAAAATGTTCTAAAAATAATAGAAAAGAACAATGTAAAAATATCTGTTGAAGAAGTAAAAATGACTAGAATAGAGGATTGTTTAAAGGAATTGACAACACAGATGACTATGGCCCTAGTACTTGCATCTATAATAGTAGGCTCTTCCCTTATAATTGCATCACCTAATATAGAAAGTAATATGGGAATAAAATATATGGCAATTGCTGGATTTTTCATATCATTTATAATAGGGCTTATTTTAGTCATAGAAATTGTAAAAGTTAAAATAAAGAAGAGATAGAATTGGAGGGGATTATATGAAAAAGTGGACTCTAATACATAGAGGAAAACCAGGCGTTACAGATGAAACAGAAAAGTTTAAACTTTCTCCAGAAATATCTCAAATTCTTGAAAATAGAAACATAAATTCTGAGGAGGAGATAAAATTATTTACAAATCCATCCTTAGATTACTTGAGAGACCCATTTTTAATGAAGGATATGGGGAAGGCAGCAGAGCGTATAAAAAAGGCAATAGAGTTAAATGAGAGAGTTTGGATATATGGAGATTATGATGTTGATGGTGTTTCATCTACGTCGGTGTTACTTACGTACTTTAGGTCTATAAATTTTAATGTTAAGTATTATATACCAAATAGATTAGAAGAAGGATATGGAATAAATAAAGAGGCTATAGAGTATATAAGTTCTGAAGGGTGCGATTTAATTATAAGCGTCGACTGTGGAATAACATCAGTAGATGAAGTTGAATACGCCAATGAACTTGATATAGAAATGATTATCACAGACCACCATGAATGTCAGAGTGAAATCCCAAATGCATATGCGGTTGTAAATCCAAAGCAAGATGATTGTAATTACCCTTTTGATATGCTTTGTGGATGTGGAATAGCATTTAAGCTAGTACAGGCACTTACTCCACCAGAAGTATTCAAAACAACAGTTTATGATTATATAGAAATAGCAACATTAGCAACTATATGTGACATAGTTCCTTTGGTAGATGAAAATAGAATAATTGTAAAAAATGGTCTAAAAGCGATGAAAAATGGACATAATTTAGGGCTTTCTGAACTTATAAATGTATGTGGAGTAGATAAAGAAAAAATTGGTTCTTCTCATATAGGCTTTACAATAGGTCCAAGAATAAATGCAGCAGGAAGACTAGGATTTTCTGATTTAGGTGTAGAACTATTTACAGCTACAGATAAGGATACTGCACACGAAATAGCATTGGCATTAGATGAAAAAAATAATGATAGACAAATGATAGAGATGAAAATCCATCACGAAGCAGAAACAATTATAAAAAATGATCCGTCATATGAAGATGATAAGGTTATAGTTTTAGCACATGAAGGTTGGCAGCATGGTGTTATAGGAATAGTAGCATCTAAGCTAACAGAAAAATACTACAAACCTACAATACTTATGTGTATAGAAGATGGAGAGGCAACTGGTTCTGCTAGATCTATAAAAGGGTTTAGTATATTTGATGCCTTAACAGAATGTGCTGATATACTTACCAAGTTTGGCGGTCATGAGCAAGCAGCAGGTCTTAGCATAAGTGCGGACAAGGTAGCTGAGCTTAGAAGAAGAATAAATGAATCCGCTGATATAAATCTTACAGAAGAAGATATGATAGAAGAAATCAAAGTAGAATACGAATTAGATGAAAAATCAGCGAATTTTGATTTAATTGAAGAGCTTAGAAAACTTGAACCATTTGGTATGAGCAATCCTACTCCTAAGTTTATTTTAAGAGATTGCATACTTAGAGATATGAGATTTATGGGACAAAATAGACAGCACATAAAACTAGAAATAGAAAAAGACAATGTATTTGAATGTGTAGGATTCAATGCAGCTCATTTAATAGATGGTTTAAAAAATGGAGATAGAATAGATGTATTATTCCAATTAGATGAAAATACATTTATGGGAAAAAGAAAACTACAGTTCTTGGTTAAAGACTTAAGACTTGCTTACCCTAAATCAGCTACCACAAATATAGATGCTGTTAAACTTATGAATGAATTAATACCCAATAATGAAAATAGTTTATATAATATAGAAAGTTTAGAAGAATATAAATTAGGACATATAGATATAGAGGGAGAAAGAGTAGAAAATATATTTGATTTTATTGAGGATAATACTCTTGTAATAGCAAACTCTATAAATGGATTTTTTAGAGCTAAATCAGATTTAACACTTTTAGAAGAAGAAGTGGAAATATATTTTAAAGAAATATGTGAAAATGACAAAAAGCATTCAAAAATACATCTGATATTCTCACCTAATATTGATAAAATAGACGTAAAAAGATATAATAATATTATTCTTTATGATTATCTGTATACTAGGGATGACTATGGAAAATTATACTCTAAAGTGGAAGATGAATGTAAAATAATAAAAAATTACAATGAAATTGATAAAATTTATATTAAGAGCATAATGGAAAACATAGTACCAACTAGAAATGAATTTGTAAATATTTATAGATATGTAACAAAAAATAGGGGAATTAAATTTAGAATGGACGACACGATGAATATATTCAAAATGATTCCTTTAAAGCTATTTGCAATTATCAAGATTTTTAAAGAGCTTGGGCTATTTGATGTGGCAATAGATGAGCGTGATTTTGTAAATGTTGAAATGCTACCAAAACCAGATAGTAAGCTTGATTTAAATAGAAGTAAAATTTTAATAAACCTAAATCAAATTAGAGAAAAAGCAAAAGAAATTTATAATGTTTAAGTATTGGAGGAAAAAAGATGAACTTAGAATCTAAAATAAGAAATATACAGGACTTCCCAAAACCAGGTATAGGATTTAAAGACATAACAACTCTATTAAAAGATGGAGAAGCTTTTAAAGAAGCTGTAGATAGAATAGTTGAAAATTTAAAAGATAAAGATATCGATTATGTAGTTGGACCTGAAGCTAGAGGATTTTTATTAGGTGCTCCTGTAGCTTATGCATTAGGTGCAGGATTTGTACCTATAAGAAAGCCAGGTAAACTACCTGCAGAAGTAGTTAGTTTTGAATATGATCTTGAATATGGAACAGATAAAATAGAAATGCATAAGGATTCAATAGAAGAAGGTAAAAAAGTAGTTATAATAGATGACTTATTAGCTACTGGAGGAACTGTAGAAGCTGCTACTAAGCTAATAGAAAGCTTAGGTGGAGAAATAGTATCTATTCAGTTCTTAATAGAGCTTGAGTTCTTAAATGGTAAAGATAAACTAAAAGGATACGATGTGGAATCAATAATAAAATACTAATCAACAGATTAGTTATACAGATGGAACGGAATAAGGTGGTTTTATGCAGGGAAAGAAAAAATTAGAGGGCATAAAGTTAAAAGATGCCGAAAGAAATGAAAGAACGTTAGAAGTTCTCGCCGACACTTCTGCTGAATCAGACAAAGATCTTTTAGAAATATTAGAAAAAGTTAAATCATATGCTCCAAATGGCGATTTGGATACAATTATAAAAGCGTATAAATTAGCTAAATATGCACATAGAGATCAAAAAAGAAAATCGGGAGAACCGTATTTTATACATCCATTAGCTGTTGCAAATATAATATGTGATATGCAGCTAGATATAGAAACAGTAACTGGAGGATTGCTACATGATGTAGTTGAAGATACTGAGTACACATATGAAGATATAGAAAGTATTTTTAATAAAGAAATAGCGGATCTTGTAGATGGTGTTACAAAACTTGGTAAAATAAAATACCGCTCAAAAGAGGAAACACAGTCTGAAAATTTAAGAAAGATGTTTTTAGCTATGGCTAAGGATATAAGGGTTATACTTATAAAACTAGCGGATAGACTTCATAACATGAGAACTCTTAATTATATGGATCCAGAAAAAGCAAAATATAAAGCTACAGAAACACTAGAAATATACGGTGGGATAGCACACAGACTTGGTATATCTAAAATAAAATGGGAACTTGAAGACTTAGCTTTAAGATATATAGACCACGACGGATACTATGAATTAGTTGAAAAAGTGTCTATGAAGAGAAGTCAGAGAGAAGAAAATATAACAAGAATAGTAACTTGTTTACAAGAAAAATTTGCTGAAATGGAAATACCATGTGATGTTTATGGTAGACCAAAACATTTCTATAGTATATATAGAAAAATGAAGAAAAAAAATAAAACATTCGAGGAGATTTTTGACCTTACAGCAGTCAGAGTTTTAGTTGATACAGTAAAAGATTGCTATGCTGTCTTAGGGGTGGTGCATACACTATGGAAGCCAATACCAGGCAGATTCAAAGATTACATAGCTATGCCAAAACCTAATATGTATCAGTCACTTCACACTACAGTTGTTGGACCAGATGGAGAACCTTTAGAAATTCAGATAAGAACTCATGAAATGCACAATATAGCAGAATATGGTATAGCTGCACATTGGAAGTATAAAGAAGGTATATCTAATTCAAAAGAAGATAAAATAGAAGAAAAACTTCAGTGGTTAAGACAGATGATGGAATGGGAAAAGGATGTAAAAGATCCTCATGAATTCATGGATGCCTTAAAAGAAGATGTCTTCTCAAGCCAGGTATATGTATTTACTCCACAGGGGGATGTTATAGAATTACCAGCTGAGTCAACTCCAATAGACTTTGCCTATAGAGTACATACAAATGTAGGTAATAAATGTGTTGGTGCAAAAGTTGATGGAAGAATGGTTACATTAGATTACAAATTACAGAATGGTAATATAGTTGAAATACTTACATCTTCAAACTCTCCAGGACCAAGTAGAGACTGGTTAGGTATAGTAAAAACTCCAAATGCAAAGAGTAGAATAAGACAGTTCTTCAAAAAAGAGAGAAGAGAAGAAAATATCGAACGTGGTAATGCAATACTTGAAAGAGAGTTTAAAAAACATGGATTACCTACTACAAAAGATTCTGTAATAGATAAAAATATGCTTATAATAGCTAAAAAATTTAACCAGCCAAATGTTGAGGATTTAATAGCTACAGTTGGATATGGTGGAATAATGGCATCTCAGGTTGTTACTAAGCTCAAAGAGCTTTATACAAGAGAAATGCGACAGGCTATGAAAGAAAAGAAAGCGAGTCTTTCTGAAGATATAGAAAAACATAATATAAGCGATACAGAATACAGCAAAAAGAGAAAGAAAACTCCTTCACAAGGAATAATAGTTGAAGGTCTTGACAATATCTTAGTAAGATTTGCTAAATGCTGTAATCCACTTCCAGGTGATGAAATAGTTGGATACATAACTAAAGGAAGAGGAGTTGCCGTTCATAGAGCAGACTGTGTCAATGTAAACCCAGATGACGAATTCTTCAAGAAGAGAATGATAAAAGTATCTTGGGATGGAGCAGGAAAAGATAGCAATAGTACATTTGAAGCAGAAATTCAGATAAAAGTTGTAGATAGAAGAGGAATAGTAAACGAAATAACTCATATCGTAGCAAATGAAAAAATAGGTTTAAATGGAATAAATGCTAGAAAAGGAAAAGACTCTGAAGTTACTATAAATCTTTTAGTGGAAGTAGAAGGAACAGAACAGCTTGATTATATAATGAAGAAGATAAAAGCAGTTCCAGGTGTTGAAAGAATTTATAGAATGACAAATTAATATATAAATGAGGAGAATTTTAAAATGAGAGCTGTTGTACAGAGAGTATCTCGCTCTGAAGTTACAGTTGATGGGAGAACAACAGGAAAGATAAACAAAGGTCTTCTTGTTTTATTAGGTGTAACACATGGAGATACTTCAAAAGATGTAGATTATATAGTTGATAAAACTATTAATCTTAGAATATTTGAAGATGAAAATGACAAAATGAATTTATCTCTAAAAGATATAGGCGGTGAAATGCTTGCGGTTTCTCAGTTTACTCTTTACGGTGACTGTAGAAAGGGACGTAGACCAAGCTTTACAAATGCTGCTGCACCAGAAGAAGCAGATAAACTTTATCAGGAATTTGTCAAGAAAGTTTCTGAGCAAGGAATAAATACTGAAACTGGTGAATTTGGAGCACATATGATGGTTGATTTAGTAAACGATGGACCAGTAACTATACTTTTAGAATCAAATAAATCTTTTTAGGAGGATAAAATAGTGGAAATTAAAAGAATTGACGATTTTTATACATCAACAAACGTATACATACTATCAGATGATGAAACTAAAGAAGCTGCAGTAGTAGATCCAGGTGGAAGTCCAAATGAAGTAATAGAATATTTAAAAGAAGAAGGATTAGATTTAAAATATGTAATCCTAACTCATGGACACGCAGATCACATAGGATATGTTAAAGATATATTAGCATATAAAAAAGTGCCAGTTGTAGCTCATAAAGATGAAAAAGAAATGTTAAATGATGCAAGCTACAATTTAAGTAACATGATGAGATGTGGAAAAACTGAATTTGATGCAGATATATATGTAGATGATAGAGATAGCCTATACTTAGGTAAAACAAAACTTTTATTCATACACACTCCAGGTCATACTGAAGGTGGTATGTGTATAAGAACAGAAAATAATCTTATAACAGGGGATACTCTATTCAAAGGAAGCATGGGAAGATGTGACCTTAGAGGTGGAGATGAAAGAAAAATGAAAAAATCTCTTAATAAGATAAAAAAATTCGAAAATGAAATAGCTGTTTATCCTGGTCATGGAGAACCTACTGTACTTGGACACGAAAAACAAAATAATCCTTATCTTTCAACTAGATACATTGGAGAATAAAAATAAAAACACTATGCGAGGGCTTTTGCCTTTGCATAGTGAATTATTATGTATAAGGAGAAAAAAATGCTAAAAGTAGTGTTAAAAGGGCATGACTATGAATACGAGGTTTCAGAACTTATAAAATTATTCACATCAGAGTTTGAATATGTTGAAGAATTACAGAATTCTGAAGAAAAATTTTTAGTCAATAGCATAGAAATAAATGGAAAAAAAGTAATATCAAAAACAGAAGTTTGCGAAAATGGAAGTATAATCGGTGAATTTACAGAACAGAAAGAATTTGAAAAAGATTACTCTGATTTAATAAATAATTCCAATAATTATGCTGAATTCGTGGAAAAGTTAGAAAGAGAAGATTCTCTAGCTGTAAAAAAAGCAGCTAGATGGAGCATAAAAAAAAGTATGTTCCAGGCATTAAAACAAATTATGCCAGATAGCTATGTGCCATGGGGCGATTTAACAGGTATAAAACCGGTTAAAATAGTTCACAATCTAATATCTGACAGTATGGATGATGCTGAAGTTTTAAATTATTTAAAAGAAGAGCATTTCATAACAGATGAAAAGGCAGAACTAGCACTAGACATAGCTAAAAGAGAAAGAGGATTTATTTATCCATTAAGCGATAAAAAAATATCTCTTTATGTAAGTATTCCTTTCTGTCCAACTAGATGTTATTACTGTTCATTCCCATCTAACTCAATTCAGAAGTATGGAAATCTTAGAAGAAAATACGTTGAAAGACTTTTAGATGAGGCTAGAGGAACCGCAGAAATAATAAAAAATAGAGGTTGGGAAATAGAAACATTCTACATAGGTGGAGGAACACCTACAGCTTTAGACGCAGAAGATATGGATTATATGATAGAAAATCTATTTGAAATCTTTGACTTCAGTAAAATAAAAGAATTTACTGTAGAAGCTGGTAGACCTGATACTATTACAGAAGAAAAATTAAGAGTACTTAAAAAACATGGAGTAAATAGAATAAGTATAAACCCACAGACTATGAATGATTCTACACTAGAAAAAATAGGTAGAAAACATAGCGTGGAAGATATAAAAACTTGCTTCAAAATGGCTAGAGAGCTAGGATTTGATAATATAAATATGGATATAATCTTAGGTCTTGTCGATGAAGATGCAGAAATGGTTAAAAATACATTGGAAGAAATTAAAAAATTATCTCCAGAAAGTTTAACTGTTCATACATTAGCTATAAAAAGAGCATCTAAATTAAATATGGATATGGATTCTTATAAAGAAAATCTTACTCAGTACAAAGAAATGATCAAAATGATAGATATTTCTATGGAAGCTGCTAAAGAAATGAACTTAAATCCGTACTATATGTATAGACAGAAAATGATGCTAGGAAACTTAGAAAACGTAGGATACGCTAAAGAAGGATATGAGTGCATCTATAATATGCAGATGATGGAAGAAAAACAGACTAATATAGCTATAGGAGCTGGAGCTGTTTCTAAATTTGTATACTTAGATGAAAATAGAATTGAAAGAGTAGACGACGTTAAAAACCTTGAAATATACCTTGATAGGGTTGAGGATATGATTGAAAAGAAAAAAAGGGAGGTAGAAAAAAATGCTAACTAAAGCACCAAGAGGAACAAAAGATATAACTCCTAAAGACTCGTACAAATGGAATTATCTTGAAAATAAATTTAGAGAAATATGTGCACTTTACGGATATCAGGAAATGAGAACACCGATATTTGAGCATACAGAACTATTCCAGAGAGGTGTAGGTGATACTACAGATATAGTTCAGAAAGAAATGTACTCATTTAAAGATAAAGGAGATAGAGAAATAACTCTAAAACCAGAAGGAACAGCTGGGGCAGTAAGAGCATTTATAGAAAATAAACTATATGCTGATACTCAGCCAACAAAAATGTTCTACATAACTCCTTGCTTCAGATATGAAAGACCACAGGCTGGAAGACAGAGACAGTTCCACCAGTTTGGTATTGAAGCTATAGGAAGTGATAGCCCATCAATGGATGCTGAAGCTATATCATTAGCAATGCAGTTCTTCAGAGAATTAGGATTAAAAGACTTAAAAGTTAGCTTAAACTCTGTTGGATGCCCAGTTTGTAGAAAAGAATACGATAAAAAACTAAGAGAATATTTAGATTCAAAATCAGAAGTTCTTTGCGATATGTGCAACGAAAGAAAAGAAAAAAATCCTATGAGAGTTATAGACTGTAAAAATCCTAGTTGTAAAGAAGCTATAACAGACATACCTTATATGATAGACAATCTTTGTGATGATTGTAAAGCTCATTTTGCAGAACTTGAAGAATACCTAAAAGAAATGGAAATACCTTACGAAATAGATAAAACTATAGTTAGAGGATTAGACTACTACAAGAGAACAGCTTTTGAAATAATAGCTGAAAACATAGGTGCTCAGAGTACAGTTTGTGGTGGAGGTAGATACGACGGACTAGTTGAGCAGCTAGGTGGACCTAAAGGAACTAGCGGAATAGGATTTGCTCTTGGAGTAGAAAGACTTCTTCTTACTCTTGAAGATGCAGGAATAGAAATAGAAAATCCTCAGTCTACAGATATATTCATAGTTACTATAGGTGATGAAGCTAAAAAGAAAAGCTTCGGTCTTTTAAAAGAATTAAGAGATAATCACATAAGTGCAGATAAAGATCACTTATCAAGAAGTGTTAAAGCTCAGTTTAAATACTCTGATAAGATAAATGCTAAGTTTACAATAGTTATAGGTGATGATGAACTTAAAAACAACGAAGCATCACTTAAAAACATGTCTACATCAGAACAGCATACTGTAAAACTTAGTGAACTAGTAAAAGAATTAAAAGAAAGATTATAAAATAAAAGGGAACAGTATTGTAACTGTCATCAGCTCCAGGCTAAGACGCAATTAGATAAAGCTTTTTGTTTTAAGCTTTAGTTGTGCGTCCACGCATTGTCGCAAGCTGACAGTTATCAATACTGTTTTTTTATTTTTGAAAGTATCAAGAATAGTAAAATGATTAAAACAAAATAAAGCTATTTAAGAAAAAATAAAATATAAATGTTGAAATTTCAACAATGCAACTAGCAGTTGACAAATTTGTTAGTGTAGTTGGTAGTATGATTTTAAGAATTTTGGTAAGATAAGACCATATAAATAGATATCTAAAGGGAACGATATATCGACCAAGTTAAAAGAGGTGAGGAAAATGACATTATCAGAAAAAATAATAAGTTTGAGAAAAAAGAATGGATGGTCACAAGAGGAACTAGCAGAGAGATTAGATATATCTAGACAATCTGTATCAAAATGGGAAAGTGGAGAATCAATACCAACTCTTGAAAAAATAATAAAAATTAGTGAAATATTTGAAGTATCTACAGACTATCTTTTAAAAGATAATTTTAAAGAAGAAAGGTTTGATAGTAGTGAAAGCTCAATATATATGAATAAAATTGAAGAAAATTCATATATAAATAATAGAAATATATCATCAGATATAGCTATAGATAGAATAATCAGTGAAGAAAAAGCTAATGAAAATGTTATAAAAAGAAGAAAGACTAGTTTTGAAGAGGTTTCAAATTATATTAAACTATCAGAAATTACTGCAAAAAAATTTGCTAGAGCTGTTATGCTTTGTATTTTATCACCAGTAATGTTGGTGCTTTTGGCTGGATTTGCAGAGCAACATAAAATTCCACTAAAAGAAGATCATGCAGCTATGATTGACCTAATAATACTTTTAATTATGGTTGCTAGTGCGGTATCAGTATTTATAAAATATGGAATGAAAATGGATAAATTTAAATATATGGATAGACCGATAGAAGTAGATTCAAGGTCTTTAAGATTTGCAGAAGAAAAGAATGATAGCTTTGAAGGAAAATTGCAACAGAGTATGGCTTTTGGAGTAGCTTTATTCATAATAGGAGCAATTCCTCTTATTGCAGCAGGAGCATTAGAAGCAGAAGAATATATAATGGTAATTTGTGTAGCATTGCTTTTAGTATTGATTTCAATAGGAGTTAATATGATAGTTAAAGCTGAGATGCTAAGAGAAGGATATGAAAAAGTACTACAAATTGGCGAGTATACATTAGAAGAAAAAGAAAATAATAGAAAAAATGAGCATTTAGATACAATATATTGGTGCACAATAGCAACTATATATTTAGCATATAGTTTCTATACATTTAACTGGCATATAAGTTGGGTAATTTGGCCTTGTGCAGGTGTGTTCTATGCTGTAGTAGAAGCTATAACAAAAGTGGTAAGAAAAGTATAAATATAAAAAAAGGATGTTCTCAAAAATATAATTGAGACATCCTTTTTAGTATGACGGGCATGCTATTAATCTGTGGTGAAAGTCCATAAAAGGCGTAGCTACCGACGAACTTGATAGCGACTTGCAAGGTTTGTGCTGCGAAGCATAGGCG
>NZ_JBLOUI010000051.1:0-15712 GCF_047807365.1 Peptacetobacter sp. AB800
TTTTCTTGGAGCTTCTGCTAATCCTACTAGTTCAACTTCGTCCTGTACTTTAAGTACTCCTCTTTCAACTCTACCTGTTGCAACTGTTCCTCTACCTGTTATAGAGAATACGTCTTCTACTGGCATTAAGAAGTCTTTATCAACGTCTCTTTCTGGAGCTGGTATATATTCATCTATCATTTCGAAGAATTCTACTATTTTATCTCCCCATTCGCTTGATGGATCTTCTAATGCTTTTAATGCAGATCCTCTTACTATTGGAGTGTCATCTCCTGGGAAATCATATTCGTTTAATAATTCTCTTACTTCCATTTCAACTAATTCAAGAAGTTCTTCGTCGTCTACCATATCGCATTTGTTTAAGAATACAACTATGTAAGGTACACCAACCTGTCTTGATAATAGTATATGTTCTCTTGTCTGAGGCATTGGACCATCAGTTGCTGATACAACTAATATAGCACCATCCATCTGTGCAGCACCAGTTATCATGTTTTTAACGTAGTCAGCATGTCCTGGGCAGTCAACGTGTGCGTAGTGTCTGTTTGGAGTTTCGTATTCAACGTGTGCAGTTGATATTGTGATTCCTCTTTCTCTTTCTTCTGGAGCTTTATCTATGTTAGCGAAATCTACTGCTTCTCCTAAGTGATATCTGTCGTATAATGTTTTTGTTATTGCTGCTGTTAATGTAGTTTTACCGTGGTCAACGTGTCCTATAGTACCTATATTAACATGAGGTTTATTTCTTTCAAATTTAGCTTTAGCCATTGTCTAAATTCCTCCCTAGTAATATTATTATTTTTTAAAATTTATTTATCAGGGTGGCAAGAAGTTGCCACCCTTCTATTTTGTGCTTTTTAAATATTTGTGTGTTTGTTTATTTTGTTTTATATATTATTTACCATCTACTATTTTCTTAGCAACTGATGCTGGAACCTGTTCGTAGTGGTCAAATATCATTGTATATGTTGCACGACCCTGAGTCATAGATCTTAGGTCAGTTGAGTATCCGAACATTTCAGAAAGTGGAACAAATGCGTTTATAACCTGAGCACCTGATCTAGCTTCCATTCCCTGTATAAGACCTCTTCTTGAGTTTAAGTCACCCATAACGTCACCCATGTAATCTTCTGGAGTAACAACTTCAACTTTGAAGTATGGTTCTAGTAATACTGCGTTACCCTGCTGCATAGCTTTTTTGAACGCCATAGAACCTGCCATTTTGAAGGCCATTTCTGATGAATCGACTTCATGGTAAGAACCATCGTATAATTCAACAGCAACGTCAACAACTGGATAACCAGCAACTATACCAGACTGCATAGCTCCCTGTATACCCATGTCAGTTGGACCAACATATTCTTTAGGAACTGATCCACCAACAGTTTTGTTTTCGAATTTATATCCTTCACCTGGTTCAGTAGGGCTAACTCTGATTTTAACGTGACCGTACTGTCCTCTACCACCTGACTGTTTCTGATATTTGTATTCAACGTCAACTGGCTGAGTTATTGTTTCTCTGTAAGCAACCTGAGGGTTACCAACTTTAGCTTCAACTTTGAATTCTCTTAGAAGTCTGTCAACTATTATATCAAGGTGTAATTCACCCATTCCTGATATTATAGTCTGTCCAGTTTCTTCATCAGTTCTAACTGTGAAAGTAGGGTCTTCTTCAGCAAGTTTCTGAAGAGCTATACCCATTTTTTCCTGAGCTGCTTTAGAAGCTGGTTCTATAGCAACAGATATAACTGGTTCTGGGAATTCCATTGATTCAAGTATTATTGGAGCTGCTGGATCACAAAGTGTATCACCAGTAGTTGTATCTTTAAGACCAACTGCTGCAGCTATATCTCCAGCGTAAACTTCAGTTATTTCAGTTCTTGTATTAGCGTGCATCTGAAGTATACGTCCTATTCTTTCTCTCTTGTTCTTAGTTGCATTTAATACATATGAACCAGATTCAAGAGTACCAGAGTAAACTCTGAAGAATGCTAATTTACCAACGAATGGGTCAGTCATTATTTTGAATGCTAATGCTGAGAATGGTTCATCGTCAGATGCATGTCTTTCAGATTCTTCTCCATCTTCTAATATACCTTTTATTGATGGTATATCAGTTGGAGCTGGTAAATAATCTACTATAGCATCTATAAGAGGCTGAACACCTTTGTTTCTGTAAGCAGTACCACAGAATACTGGGTTCATTTCACAAGCTATTGTAGCTTTTCTTATAGCAGCTTTTAATTCTTCAACTGTTATTTCTTCACCTTCAAGATATTTCATCATTAGCTCTTCGTCAGTTTCAGCTACTGCTTCAACCATTTTTTCTCTCCATTCCTGAGCCATTTCTTTCATATCTTCTGGTATTTCAGTTTCTTCCATTTCAACACCTTTGTCGTCTTTGTATATTATAGCGTCCATGTTTAATAGGTCAACTATACCAACAAAGTCATCTTCTTTACCTATTGGTAACTGAAGAACAACAGCGTTTGCACTTAATCTTGATTTCATCATGTCTACTGCATTGTAGAAGTTTGCACCAAGTATATCCATTTTGTTTATGAATGCTATTCTTGGTACTCCGTAAGTTTCTGCCTGTCTCCATACATTTTCAGACTGAGGTTCAACCCCACCTTTAGCACAGAATACAGCAACAGCACCGTCAAGAACTCTTAGAGATCTTTCAACTTCAACTGTGAAGTCGACGTGACCTGGAGTATCTATAATGTTTATTCTATTACCTTTCCATGTAACAGTTGTAGCAGCTGAAGTTATTGTTATACCTCTTTCTGCTTCCTGTTCCATCCAGTCCATCTGAGAAGCTCCTTCATGAGTTTCTCCTATTTTATGAGTTTTACCTGTATAGAAAAGGATTCTTTCTGTAGTAGTAGTTTTTCCTGCATCTATATGGGCCATTATCCCGATATTTCTAGTATTTTCTAGTGAAAACTCTCTAGCCATCTTTTTCCTCCTTAATTTACGAATTTAATTGGAAGATTTCGTTTAATCCGATTTTTAAAATCCTACCATCTGTAGTGAGCAAATGCTTTATTAGCTTCTGCCATTTTATGAGTATCTTCTTTTTTCTTAACTGAAGCTCCTGTGTTGTTAGCTGCGTCCATTATTTCTTTAGCTAGCTTTTCAACCATTCCTTTTTCTCCACGAGCTCTAGTGTATCTTACTAACCATCTAAGACCTAATGTCTGTCTTCTGTCTGGTCTAACTTCTATTGGAACCTGGTAGTTTGCCCCACCAACTCTTCTAGCTTTTACTTCTAATACTGGCATTATATTTTCCATAGCTTTTTCGAAAACTTCTAAAGCGTCTTCTCCTGTTCTTTCAGCTATTAATTCAAATGCATCGTATACTATTTTCTGAGATTTTCCTCTTTTTCCGTCTAACATTAAATTGTTTATTAATTTAGTAACTACCTTACTTCCGTACATTGGATCTGGTAATACTTCTCTTTTTGGAACGTTACCTTTTCTTGGCATTTCGCTTCCCTCCTTAATTATTAAAATTTAAATCATAGGTACTCGACATCGAATAGTCAGCCGTGATGCCATAAATATATCTATATTTAAAGCACCTAACTTCTTTAATCACATTATAATCTATGTCTGTTTTTGTTTTTCGTTATACTATATAACTTTTCTTATTTTTTGTCTTTAGGTCTCTTAGCACCGTATTTTGATCTAGACTGTCTTCTTTTGTCTACACCAGCAGTATCTAATGTACCTCTTAGTATGTGGTATCTAACCCCTGGTAAGTCTTTTACTCTACCACCTCTTATAAGAACAACAGAGTGTTCCTGTAAGTTGTGTCCTTCACCTGGTATATAAGCAGATACTTCTATACCGTTTGTTAATCTAACTCTGGCAACTTTTCTTAAAGCTGAGTTTGGTTTTTTAGGAGTAACTGTTTTAACTGAAGTACAAACTCCTCTTTTCTGTGGAGAACTTGCGTCAGTTGTTTTTTTGTTTAATGAGTTATACCCCTTCTGTAGTGCTGGAGCAGTAGATTTTTTAAGTATGTCTTTTCTACTTTTACGAACTAATTGGTTAATTGTTGGCATCATCTGCACCTCCTTCTTTTTTATTTTCGATCTTTCAGTGATCGCCAACTACAATCGTTTCTTTACGATTGATTTGCTGTGCTTTTAGCTTGATGCTTTTAGTTCTTTGTTACTTTCTTCTATAACTTAAAAGCACTAAGAGCTTTATAAAAAGCCCTTAGTGTACTTTTAAATCACACTTTTATTATTTTATCACCTAATATAACTGTTGTCAACAATTGATATTTTACATTTCACACATTTTTTGTGTCAAATTATTCTTCAATTTTTTCAACTGCTATATTTCTGTATTTCTTCATTCCTGTACCAGCTGGTATAAGTTTACCTAATATAACATTTTCTTTTAGTCCTATTAAGTGATCTTCTTTACCTTTTATAGCTGCTTCAGTAAGAACTCTTGTAGTTTCCTGGAATGAAGCGGCAGATAAGAATGATTCTGTAGCAAGAGATGCTTTAGTTATACCAAGTAATACTCTCTTAGCAACTGCAGGTCTTAATCCCTGAGCTATTGCATCTTCATTACATTTTTCATATACAAGAACATCTTCATATCCACCTGGAAGTAAATCTGTATCTCCTGGATCTTCTACTTTAACTTTAGATAGCATCTGTCTAACAATAACTTCTATATGTTTATCGTTAACGTCAACCCCCTGTAGTCTGTAGACTCTCTGAACTTCTTTAACTATGTAATCCTGAACTCCACCGATTCCTTTAACTCTTACTATATCGTGAGGATTTATAGAACCCTGAGTTATTGGATCCCCAGCTTCTACCATCTGTCCATCTTTAACTCTTACTCTTGAACCATATGGTATCTGATATGTCTGAGCTTCACCTTCAGCTGGAACAACGATTACTTCTTTTCTCTTACCTGTTTCATCTATTTTAACCTGTCCACTTACTTCAGTTATTATAGCAAGACCTTTTGGTTTTCTAGCTTCGAATAACTCTTCAACCCTTGGAAGCCCCTGAGTTATATCTCCACCGGCAACCCCACCAGTATGGAATGTACGCATTGTAAGCTGTGTACCCGGTTCACCTATTGACTGAGCTGCTATTATACCAACTGCTTCTCCTATATTAACTTCTTTACCTGTAGCAAGGTTTCTACCATAGCATTTTGAACAAACACCATGTTTAGTTTTACAGTTAAGAACTGTTCTTATGTTAACTTTTTCTATTCCTGCTGCAACTATTTTTTCTGCTGCATCTTCTTTTATCATACAATCTGCAGGAACTAATACTTCACCAGTTTCTGGATGTACTATAGGATCTATAGTATATCTACCAACTATTCTATCGTATATTTCTTCTATTACTTCATTTCCATCTTTTATAGCAAGTATTTCTGTAGTTTCTGTAGTTCCACAGTCTATATCTCTTACTATAACGTCCTGGCTGACGTCAACAAGTCTTCTTGTTAAGTAACCAGAGTCGGCTGTACGTAGAGCTGTATCGGCAAGACCTTTTCTAGCCCCATGCGCAGATGTGAAGTATTCAAGTACTGATAAACCTTCACGGAAGTTAGATTTAACTGGTATTTCGACAGTTTTACCAGATGCATTGGCCATAAGTCCACGCATACCTGCTAGCTGTCTTATCTGGTTCTTAGAACCTCTGGCTCCAGAGTGAGCCATTATGTATATGTTATTTAATCTATCAAGGTTATCCATTAGGGCATTAGTTACTTTGTCAGTAGTTTCTGTCCAAGTAGCTATAACCTTTTCGTATCTTTCTTCATCAGATATAAGACCTCTTCTATAAGCCTTACCTAATTTTTCAACTTCTTTTTCAGCTTCTGCTATGTATATTTCTTTTTCTTTCGGTATTGCCATATCCGCAACTGCAACTGTTATACCACCTACAGTAGAATATTTGAAACCTATACCTTTAACATAGTCAAGTAATTCAGCTGTTATAGTGTTTTCATGTTTTCTGAAACATTTATCTATTATTTTACCAAGATATTTCTTAGTAACAACTTCATCTATTTCTAGACTGAATGGATCTTTTTCTCTATCTACAAATCCTAAATCCTGAGGTATACCTTCATTGAATATGAATCTACCAACAGTACTTTCTACTAGAGCAGATCTTCCATCAGGAAGAACTTTTCTAACTTTTACTAAAGCGTGTAATTCAACAACTTTATTGTAGTAAGCAAGTAATAATTCATTGTAGTCTTTGAATATCATACCTGTTCCTTTAGCACCATCCTGTGCTTCTATTGTTAAATAGTAACTTCCAAGAACCATATCCTGAGAAGGAGTTGTTATTGGAGAACCATCTTTTGGAGCAAGTATATTGTTTACAGATAGCATTAAGAATCTTGCTTCTGCCTGTGCTTCTACTGATAGAGGAACGTGAACGGCCATCTGGTCACCGTCGAAGTCGGCATTGTACGCTGTACAAACTAGTGGATGTAGTTTTATAGCTTTACCTTCAACAAGTACTGGTTCGAAAGCCTGTATTCCTAGTCTATGTAGAGTAGGGGCACGGTTAAGTAGAACTGGATGGTTTTTAATAACGTCTTCTAAAACGTCCCATACTTCAGTTTTAACTTTTTCTACTATTGATTTTGCACTCTTTATGTTGTGTGCGTAACCTTCTTCTACTAATTTATCCATAACAAATGGTTTGAATAATTCAAGTGCCATTTTCTTAGGAAGACCACACTGATAGAATTTAAGTTCTGGTCCAACTACTATAACAGAACGTCCTGAGTAGTCAACACGTTTACCAAGTAAGTTCTGTCTAAAACGGCCCTGTTTACCTTTAAGCATGTCTGATAAAGATTTTAATGGTCTGTTTCCTGGTCCTGTAACAGGTCTACCTCTTCTACCATTGTCTATAAGTGCATCGACTGCTTCCTGAAGCATTCTTTTTTCATTTCTTACTATTATATCTGGAGCTCCTAATTCTAGAAGTCTTTTTAATCTGTTGTTTCTGTTTATAACTCTTCTGTAAAGATCATTTAGGTCAGAAGTTGCGAATCTACCACCGTCTAACTGAACCATTGGTCTTATGTCTGGTGGTATAACTGGAATAGCATCAAGTATCATCCATTCAGGTTTATTTCCTGATTTTCTGAAAGCTTCAACTACTTCTAATCTTCTTATTGTTCTTATTCTTTTCTGTCCTGTACTATCTTTTAAGTCTGCTCTTAACTCTTTACTCTGCTGTTCTAGGTCTATATCCTGTAAAAGTTTTTTTACAGCTTCAGCACCCATACCAACTTCAAAGCTACCGTATCCGTAGTTGTCTACAGCATCTCTGTATTCTTTTTCTGTTAAAAGCTGTTTAGCTGTTAATCCAGTTTCTTTTGGATCTGTTACTACATATGAAGCAAAATAAAGTACTTTTTCAAGAGCTCTTGGAGACATATCTAAAAGAAGACCCATTCTACTAGGTATTCCTTTGAAGTACCATATATGAGACATTGGAGCAGCTAGCTCTATATGACCCATTCTCTCTCTTCTGACTTTTGATTTTGTTACTTCAACTCCACATCTATCACATACTACGCCTTTGTATCTAACTCTTCTGTATTTCCCACAGTGACATTCCCAGTCCTTCTGAGGTCCGAATATTCTTTCACAGAAAAGACCATCTTTTTCTGGTTTCAGCGTACGGTAATTTATAGTTTCTGGTTTTTTTACTTCTCCTCTCGACCACTGTCTTATTTTCTCTGGAGAAGCCAATCCTATTTTTATCGACTCGAAATTGTTTAATTCAAACAAGGAGTTCTCTCCCTTCTATTTGAGATTTATTTTTATTGTCTAACTTTGATTATAGCTGTCTGAATTCCAGACAGCTATAACCCTGAAATTACTATTAAATTAAAGTTTATATTTTAGTTATTACATATCATCATCGTCGAATGCACCATCATCGTAGTCCATATCGTCGTTTTCAAATCCATCAGATAAACCATCGAAATCTATTTCTTCGTTATCTCCGAATTCGTCTTCTACTTCTTCTATAACATGAGTTTCCTCTATGTCATCTGGTATAACATCTAATTCGAAATCTGCTACTGATATACCGTCATCTTCGTAATCAACAGATTCTTTTACTTCTATTTCCTGATCTTCAGCAGTAAGAACTTTAACATCAAGACATAATGACTGAAGTTCTTTTATAAGAACTTTGAATGATTCTGGTATACCTGGTTCAGGTATATTTTCACCTTTAACTATCGCTTCGTAAGTTCTTACACGTCCTACAACGTCATCTGACTTAACTGTTAATATTTCCTGAAGGATATGAGCTGCTCCGTATGCTTCAAGAGCCCAAACCTCCATTTCCCCGAATCTCTGTCCACCGAACTGAGCTTTACCTCCTAGAGGCTGCTGAGTTACTAGTGAGTAAGGTCCAGTACTTCTTGCATGAAGTTTATCATCAACTAAGTGATGTAGTTTTAGGTAATACATGTAACCAACAGTTATTCTGTTGTCGAATGAGTCACCTGTTCTACCATCATATAAAGTAAGTTTACCATCTCTTGGGTATCCAGCTTCTTCAAGAGCATCCATTATATCGTACTCGTTTGCACCATCAAATACTGATGTAGCTACATACCAACCAAGTTTTTTAGCTGCTAAACCTAAGTGAACTTCAAGTACCTGTCCGATGTTCATACGAGAAGGTACCCCCTGTGGATTAAGTACTATATCCATAGGTGTTCCGTCTTCCATGAATGGCATATCTTCTTCTGGTAATACTCTTGAGATAACCCCTTTGTTACCATGACGACCGGCCATCTTATCTCCGACTTTTATCTTTCTCTTCTTAGCTATGTAACATCTTACAAGTTCGTTTACACCTGGAGATAAATCGTCTCCATTTTCTCTTGTAAACACTTTAACGTCTACTATTATACCTGATTCACCATGAGGTACTTTAAGTGAAGTATCTCTTACTTCTCTAGCTTTTTCACCGAATATAGCTCTTAGAAGTCTTTCTTCTGCAGTAAGCTCAGTTTCACCTTTTGGAGTAACTTTACCAACTAATATATCTCCAGAATCAACTTCAGCACCTATTCTGATTATACCTCTGTCATCAAGATTCTTAATTGCAGATTCTCCAACGTTTGGTATATCTCTAGTTATTTCTTCAGGTCCAAGCTTAGTATCTCTAGCTTCACATTCGTATTCTTCTATATGTATAGTAGATAATCTATCTTCTCTTACTAATCTTTCATTTATTAAAACGGCATCTTCGTAGTTGTAACCTTCCCAAGTCATGAATGCTATGAAACAGTTTCTACCAAGTGCTATTTCTCCAAGGTCTGTTGCAGGTCCATCTGCTATAACATCCCCTGCTTTTATTTCTTCACCTTTTGATACTATAGGTGTCTGGTTTATACAAGTTCCTGCATTTGAACGTTTGAATTTAAGAAGTTTGTACTTATCTTTAGTACCATCTTCTTTTTTGATTATTATTTCATCTGCAGATACTCTATCTACAACCCCACCATTTTTAGCAACAACAACTGCACCAGAGTCTTTTGCAGCTCTGTATTCTATACCTGTTCCTATGATTGGAGCTTCTCTTCTTACTAGAGGCACTGCCTGACGCTGCATGTTTGATCCCATTAGGGCACGGTTGGCGTCGTCGTTTTCAAGGAATGGTATCATAGCTGTCGCAACAGATACAACCTGTTTAGGTGATATATCCATGTAGTCAACTTTATCTGGAGATAGAAGTTCTAGAGCACCATTTACAGTTCTACATGCTATTCTGTTGTTTATGAATTCACCATCTTCAGTTAAAGGCTCATTTGCCTGTGCTCTGACGAATAAATCTTCTTCATCAGCTGTTAGATAATGTATTTCGTTTGTTACTCTTCCTGCTTCTTTATCATATTTTCTATATGGAGATTCTATAAATCCATATTCATTTACTTTTGCATATGTTCCAAGTGAGTTTATAAGACCTATATTTGGCCCTTCTGGAGTCTCTATCGGACACATTCTACCATAGTGTGAATGGTGAACGTCACGGACTTCGAACCCAGCTCTTTCTCTTGAAAGACCACCTGGTCCAAGTGCTGATAATCTTCTCTTATGAGTTAATTCAGATAATGGGTTAGTCTGGTCCATGAACTGTGATAACTGAGAACTTCCGAAGAATTCTTTTATCGCAGCAGAAACTGGTCTTATATTAACAAGAGCCTGAGGAGTTATAGATTCCATGTCTTGAACAGTCATTCTTTCTTTTATAACTCTTTCCATTCTTGAAAGACCTATTCTAACCTGATTCTGAAGTAATTCACCTACTGATCTTATTCTTCTGTTTCCTAAGTGGTCTATATCATCTATAGTACCAACACCGTAGAATAAGTTGAATTCGTAACTTATTGAAGCTATTATATCGTCAAGAAGTATATGTTTTGGTATTAATTCTTTCATTCTTGATTTTATAGCTTCTTTTATTTCTTCTTCATCATCGTAGTTGTCTAATATTTCTTTTAATGTTGGGTAATGTACTTTTTCTTTTATTTTAAGATCTGATATATCGAAGTCTACATGAGCTTCTATATCAACAAAGTTATTACCTATTACTTTTATTTCTTTTTCGTCATCTACTAATAGATGAACAACATTTATACCTGCATTCTGTATATCTTTAGCAACATTGTATCCTATAGTTTCACCTGCTTTTACGAATACTTCACCAGTTTCTGGGTTAACTATATCTCTAGCAGCAACTCTATTCATTATTCTATAGCATATTGCTAGTTTTTTATTGAATTTGTATCTACCTACTTTTGCAAGGTCGTATCTCTTTGGATCAAAGAATAGTGCATTTATTAATGAAGACGCACTTTCTACTGTTGGTGGTTCACCCGGTCTAAGTTTTTTGTATATTTCTATAAGACCTTCTTCAACAGTGTTAGTGTTGTCTTTTTCAAGTGTAGCTGATAATCTTTCATCTTCACCTAAAAGTTCTATTATTTCTGCATCTGTTCCTATACCTAAAGCTCTTAATAATACAGTAACTGGCTGTTTTCTAGTTCTATCAACTCTTACTGATATAACATCGTTTGAATCAGTTTCGTATTCAAGCCATGCCCCTCTATTAGGGATAACAGTTGAAGATATTAATCTCTTACCAGTTTTATCTCTTTCTTCAGCGTAATAAACACTAGGAGATCTTACAAGCTGACTGACTATAACCCTTTCCGCACCATTTATAACGAAAGTTCCTCTTTCTGTCATAAGTGGGAAGTCACCCATAAATACTTCCTGTTCTTTTATTTCGCCTGTTTCTTTATTTATAAGTCTAACTTTAACTTTTAGAGGTGCACAATATGTAGCATCTCTTTCCTTACATTCTTCTATATCATATTTTGGATTTTCATCTAAAGAATAATCGACAAATTCTAATATAAGATTACCTGTATAATCCTCTATTGGTGAAATATCATCGAATACTTCTTTTAACCCTTCTTCTAAAAACCACTTATAAGAATCCACCTGGATTTCTATAAGATTTGGCACGTCAGCTATTTCCTTTATCTTAGAAAAGCTCATTCTTTTTCTTTTACCTATCGTGACAGGATGTGGCATTTCACTCTTCACCTCTCATTTTTCAAAGTTATTATTCAAAGTTCATTCTATAACGCATCTAATGATTATAGCACAAATTTAAACTTTTTCCAAGTATTTTTTTCTCCGAACGAAAAATTTCTTGACCTCAAATATTTTTCTAATCAAAAAATTTTTAAAAATACAGAATGCTTATCTATATAATAACTCATTACAATGCAATATAACAGAAAAAACTCTATTTTTTTGTAAAAAAAAAGTGTCCATTAAATTATGGACACTTTTGTCGTCTAGTTTATTGTTCAGTAAAATTAAAACTATTTAACTTCTACTTTTGCACCAGCAGCTTCTAGTTTTTCTTTTATCTGTTCAGCTTCTTCTTTAGAAGCTCCTTCTTTAACTGCTTTAGGAGCGTTGTCAACTACTTCTTTAGCTTCTTTTAATCCTAATCCAGTTATTTCTCTAACAACTTTTATAACACCTATTTTTGAAGATCCTGCCTCTGCTAATACTACGTCAAATTCAGTTTTTTCTTCTGCAGCAGCAGCTCCACCAGCTGCACCAGCTACCATTACTGGAGCTGAAGCAGAAACACCGAATTTTTCTTCTGCAGCTTTAACTAATTCATTTAATTCTAAAACTTTCATGTTTTCTATAGCTTCTAATATCTGTTCTATTGTCATTTTAAGCACCTCCGAATTTTCTCTCTTGTTTAATTTAATTAATTATATTCTGGTAAGTCGTTTCGACTTTTTCCCGTTTATTTGTTGGACTAAGCAGCTATTAAGCTTCTTCTTCCTGTTTCTTTGCTATCGCATCTACTAAGTATACGAAGTTTGATACTGGAGCTTTTAAGCTTCCAAGTAATTTTGCGATAAGTTCTTCTCTTGATGGTATGTTTGCTAATTCCATTATCTTAGCTTCATCGTAGAATTCACCTTCAATTACACCCATTTTTAACTGCATTTTTGGATGAGTTTCTATGAATTTTTTAAGTATTCTAGCTGGAGCAACTGGATCATCGTATCCAAATGCTATAGCGTTAGTTCCTACTAATAATTCATCGTTGAACTGTTCTATTCCTACTTCCTGAGCAGCTCTTCTTACTAAAGTGTTTTTGTATACTTTGTAATCAACACCAGCTTCTCTCATAACTTTTCTTAATTCTGTAACTTCAGCAACTGTTAATCCTTTGTAGTCAACTACAACTGCAGAAGAAGAATTATTTAATTTTTCTACTATTTCAGAAACAACTAATGATTTAACTTCTAAAGCTTTTCTCATTAATCTGCGCACCTCCTTATCAAATAGATGTTATTTTATTTACCGTATCATTTAAAAAGCCTCTGTATCGACGGACGCAGAGGCTTAAACATTCTAAATAATATATCTAAAACCTCGGCGGGAAATTAAGCTTACGCACCCACTGTCTACGGCAAATCTATTCTTTTTTTACATTGACTATGATATAATATCATTTTTGTCAACCTGTGTCAACAGTTTTTTTAAAATTATTCAGTAACTCTTGCTGGGTTAACTTTTACACCAGGTCCCATTGAAGAAGCAACTGATATACTTCTTAAGTACTGACCTTTAGCAGCAGATGGTTTAGCTTTTATTATAGCTTCCATTAAAACTGCAAAGTTCTGAGCAAGTTTTTCTCCACCGAATGATACTTTTCCTATTGGAACGTGTATTATGTTAGTTTTGTCTAATCTGTATTCAACTTTACCAGCTTTTATTTCGTTAACAGCTTTAGTTACGTCGAATGTAACAGTTCCTGATTTAGGGTTAGGCATTAAACCTTTTGGTCCTAATACTCTACCTAGTCTACCAACTACACCCATCATGTCTGGAGTAGCAACAACTATATCGAAATCGAACCAGTTTTCTCCCTGTATTTTCTGTACCATTTCTTCAGCACCTACGAAATCAGCTCCAGCAGCTTCAGCTTCTTTAGCTTTTTCACCTTTAGCGAAAACTAAAACTTTTTTAGTTTTACCAGTACCGTTTGGTAATACAACAGCACCTCTAACCTGCTGATCTGCGTGTCTTGAGTCAACACCTAATCTTATGTGTGCTTCAACTGTTTCGTCGAATTTAGCTTCTGCAACTTCACATACTAATGATAAAGCCTGAGAAGCATCGTATAAATTACTTCTGTCTATTTTGCTTAACGCGTTTGCGTATCTTTTACCTCTTTTAGCCATTATTAATTTTCCTCCTTGTGGTAATTTCGGTCTTTAGACCTCCCACTTCATATAAAACAAAGTGTTTTAAATTCTAATTTAATATTTTTTAATTTCCGATAAATCGGTCTTTGATGTTTAAAAGTTAATCAACTAATAATTAGTCAACTACTTCTACACCCATACTTCTAGCTGTACCAGCTATCATGCTCATTGCTGCTTCAACGTTAGCTGCATTTAAGTCAGGCATTTTTAATTCTGCTATTTCTCTTACCTGTGCAGATGTTATTTTAGCAACTTTCTTTTTGTTAGGTTCTCCTGATGCTGATTTAAGATTACAAGCTTTCTTTATTAAAACAGCAGCTGGAGGAGTTTTAGTTATGAAACTGAATGATCTATCCTGATATACAGTTATAACAACTGGTATTATCATTCCAGCCTGATCTGCAGTTTTTGCATTAAATTCCTTTGTGAATCCCATTATGTTGACACCGTGCTGTCCTAGTGCTGGACCAACTGGTGGTGCTGGTGTAGCTTTTCCAGCAGGTATCTGTAATTTTATCTGACCTATTACTTTTTTAGCCATTTAAAGTGCACCTCCTTAGATTTTCTCTATACTTTGAATCCCTATAGTTACTGGGGACTTTCTACCGAATATTTCTGTTAATAATTTTACTTCTTTTTTCTCCGCGTTAACTTCTTCTACAGTACCTACGTTACCTGCAAAAGATCCATTTATGATTTTAACAACGTCGCCAGGTTCAAAATCTACGTCACCACCTACAACTTCCTGAGCAGGTAATTCTATTCCCATAGCAATTACTTCCTCTTCGCTTAATGGTACAGGTTTTGATCCAGGGCCAACAAATCCAGTAACGCCTTTAGTATTTCTAACTACGTACCAAGATTCATCTGTTATAATCATTTTTATTAATACATAACTTGGATAAACTTTACGTTGTCTTATCTTTTCATTTCCTTTTGGAGTTTTTTCTACTACATTTTCAGTAGGAACAACAACGTGAGTTATGATATTTTCCATTCCTCTTGTTATTACCGCTCTTTCTATAGTAGCTTTAACTTTATTTTCATGTCCTGAATAAGTATGAACAACGTACCATTTTGCTTCTTGTAATTCTGACATAATTCTTACTCCTTTACCTTACTTTAGTAATAATGCAAGGGCACCAGATAGTACTGTATCTATCCCCCATATTGCTAAAGTTGAAAATATAACTACTGCTAAAACCACACCTGTGTTGCGGAACAGTTCTTTTCTAGTCGGCCAAGTTACTCTTTTAAGCTCAGCTTTTGTTTCTCTGAAGTAACCAAACAGACCAGTTTTTTCTTTCTTTTCAACAGCCTGATTTTCTTCTGCCATTAATTTCACCCCTTAAAGTAAAACGAAATTATTTTGTTTCTTTATGTAGAGTATGTTTTTTGCAGAATTTACAATATTTTTTAAGTTCTATTCTGTCTGGATTGTTTTTCTTATTTTTAGTAGTGTTGTAATTTCTCTGTTTGCATTCTGTACATGCTAAAGTAACTTTTACTCTCATCGTTACACCTCCATTTGTTTATACAATAAATATATATATTGAATAATATGATATATCCGGTGTTTTGGAAATACCATTACCTTCCATAAACATTACTCTGTATAAATTACCACAAACTAGCGGTCTATGTCAACAATTTTATTAATTTCTTGCGTTATTTTTTTGTAAACACTCATCCTGGCGTAAAGTAAAAAAAAGAGAGATCATTTTGATCTCTCTTTCATCTATAACATTTAAGTAATTATCTATCAATTAATTATTCTATTATTGATGCAACTACACCAGATGCTACAGTTCTTCCACCTTCTCTTATTGCGAATCTTAATCCTTCTT
>NZ_JBLOUI010000052.1:0-15557 GCF_047807365.1 Peptacetobacter sp. AB800
TTTTATTAATTATTTTTTCATCTTTTCGCTTTTTCAATACATTCATATTACTATTATACACAAGTTTTCCACAGTTTTAAATTATTATAATTTCCTTAAGAATAAAAAATGCTCTCCATATTCTAATAGAGAGCAAATTTTTATAATTTTTTTATATAATTTTACGATTCTTTTTTCCGATATAAATACCAATACAATAGTCCAACAAAGACCATTCCACCAATTATATTTCCTATCGTAACTGGTATCAAATTTGAAAACATACTTCCAAAGTTTAATCCAGATAATTGTTCAGCAGTTATCCCATATAGTTCTGTAGCTTTTGCTACATATAATGGGTTATGAGCTGCAAATATTCCCGCTGGAATATAGTACATATTCGCTACACAGTGCTCGAATCCAGATATTACGAATACAAATATAGGGAAAAATATTGCTATACATTTTCCAGCGACGTCTTTCGCTGTAGCAGCCATAAATATCGCCAAGCACACTAGTACGTTGCATAATATCCCAGAAACTATCGCCTGCATAGGATCTATTCCAACTTTTCCCAAAGCTACCTTTATCGTAAATGCTCCAGCACCACCATCGCTAAAGTTTAGCTGACCACAGTTATTTATCATCCATGCCATTAGTGCTGCTCCAATGAAGTTACTTATGTAGACTATTGTCAGGTTTCTGATCATTCCTTTTAGTTTTGCTTTTTTGTCGTATACTGCCATTGATATTAGGCAGTTTCCTGTGAATAATTCTCCCCCTAGTAGGACGATTAGCATTAGACCTATTGGGAATACTGCACCAGCTACTGTTCTTGCTAGTCCTACGTTTGATATTCCATGCATTGCAAGGCTACTCGCTTCTGCACCGATTCCTATGAAAAATCCTGCTGCTATTCCAAGAAGGATTAGTTTTTTTGTTGTTAGGTTTGTTTTTTTGATTCCGTTTTGGATGTTTTGTTCTACTACTTCTGTTATAGTTTGAAAGCCCATTATTTCAACTCCTTGTTTTTCATTTTAGTAATTTCATGTTAAAAGGAGTTTGTATTTTTGTCAATATTGTTTAGTTTTTAAATTATAAAAAACACTCTTTACTATATAAAATGTTTTTTCTAAAATTACATCAATCTCAAACTATTTTATGCATGTACTGCTTTGCGTGCAGTGTTTGATACTTATCTAAAATTACATCAATCTCAAACTGTGGTTGTTCAGAGCCAATTTTTATCTTAGTTTGATACTTATCTAAAATTACATCAATCTCAAACTTTCGCCTGTTTCTATTCCATTCTGTTTCAGTTTGATACTTATCTAAAATTACATCAATCTCAAACGGAGAATTATTAGGACTACAATGGAGCAATGTTTGATACTTATCTAAAATTACATCAATCTCAAACAACAACTCTTATAATATTCCTAACTGTAATGTTTGATACTTATCTAAAATTACATCAATCTCAAACTACAGCAACTACTGAACCATCTGATAAAGTGTTTGATACTTATCTAAAATTACATCAATCTCAAACATGGAACACGCTTGGGGTAAAGAAAAATTAGTTTGATACTTATCTAAAATTACATCAATCTCAAACGTTTCGTTTAAAGATGTTTTCATATCTAAAGTTTGATACTTATCTAAAATTACATCAATCTCAAACAAACAGAATGTCTACTACTATAGAAGACAGGTTTGATACTTATCTAAAATTACATCAATCTCAAACATTCACCTTGTAGCTTGTACACTCTGCAAAGTTTGATACTTATCTAAAATTACATCAATCTCAAACCTGAATTATACGGAACAACAATCGACCAACGTTTGATACTTATCTAAAATTACATCAATCTCAAACACAGTAGAGGTTGAATAAAAGAGAAAAGGCGTTTGATACTTATCTAAAATTACATCAATCTCAAACTTGCTTGGTACTACTTGGCAATTAGCTTGGGTTTGATACTTATCTAAAATTACATCAATCTCAAACCCCTCAACTAGCACAGAATTACCTTCTGTAGTTTGATACTTATCTAAAATTACATCAATCTCAAACCCCAATCGCATATCATATCGTCGTCAAAATGTTTGATACTTATCTAAAATTACATCAATCTCAAACTATTACTTCGGATATAGTTATATCTTTTATGTTTGATACTTATCTAAAATTACATCAATCTCAAACAATAAGAAAAGCGACCTTATCGCTATTTTAGTTTGATACTTATCTAAAATTACATCAATCTCAAACCTCAAATTCGAGAAACACGCCCATCACAGCATGGGTAACTTTAGATAATCTTAATTAAAATATATCATTGAAATATTGAAAAATCAATAAATCTCGCACAAATCTTCATCTAAAATAAACACATCTTCATACTCATCACAAACATCATTTACCTTGTTTTCTATCATCAACAGAAAAATTTTTTTATATGTTGCAAACTTATAAAACTCTTTTAACTCATCCAACTTGAAGAAATCTCTAAAATTAACAAATATAAAAATATCTTTACCTGTAATTTCATTTACCACACTTATATAGTCACAAATTCTGTCTAATTCACTTGTATAATCTTTCAAAAACTTTACATTTGCCATCTTAAAAAGGTCTACAATATCTATATCAATAGAAAATTCCAAAGGATAATCAGATATGTCGACAATTTTATCGACATATCTAACTATCTCAGAATTAATTTTTCCTGTTTCTACATACATATCTTCCTCTGTAGAAATCTCTTTTAATTTATTGTACACCTTTGTAATTATCTTCTTATTATTGATATCCAAAGAATAAAAGTCTAAAATAATTTCAGCCTTTTTAGAAAGTTTAACTTCTTTTTCTTTATGACTTAAAACAAATTTTCCTAGATCATTTAATTCAATACATTGAGAATACAACTCTCCAATATACTCTCTAAAAACTTTTTTATCTTCTATCACTATTAAGTTCACTCTATTTTCTTTAAATTCAATTTGATAATTAAATTCTGGGTGTACTAATTTCATATTATTACCAGCCTTTCATCGCTATCTAATACATCGGATTTTTTCTCTCCGATAATCATCTCCATTTTAGAATACTGCTTTTCCGTTATTGTAAGAACTTGCACAAGACCATCTTTAGGACTATTCTTTTTTATATTATCTAATAATATATTAGCTGCTGTTGTATTCAGTGATATTTTGCTATAAACAGACTCTTGCATCATAATAAATCCACTTTTCAATAGAAATTTTCTAAATCTAGTATATTCTTTTAAATCTGCTGAAGTAGTTGTTGGTAGATCAAAAAACACTATGCTTCTCATAAACCTATAGCTCATCTCGATAAAATTTTATAAGAGATGTATCATTTTCGTTAATCGCTTCAAACACACTCTTGCAGTATATTTTTATAGCATTATTTACATAGTTTCTTTTTCCATCTATCACTACTTCTTTATTTAGTATATTAACTAGTCTCATTTTCTCATCTTTTTCAAACTTATTTACATCCATCATTTTATACACTTCCTTGTCTACTAAAATTCTGAATGGCTCCATTAAATCAGAACTAAGATTAAAGTAGTTGAACATATTATCGTGGAATACTCCAACCTGTGTAAGATATCCACTTGCAACAATTTCTCTATTAAAAGCAGATAATAAAATCGTATATCCATAGTTAAGAGCTGCATTTATTGTTGATTCATCATTTCTGGTAAACCCTTTGCCAAATAATGCATTGAAATATACTTTAGATGCATGTCCCTCTCTATTTGTTTCATCTCGATATTCTATATTTTCAATATAATCTTCAAGTAGCTTATACTCTTCTAATTCTAAATATTTTAAGAATATCATCTGTTGATTTATTTTTTCTGTTACAATATCTGTCCATACAGAATCCTTTGCCTTTTTATCCCATTTTATTTGTTTTCTTATCTTTGCACTTGTATCGTGTGATCCATTATATGGAACAGCTTCAAAGCAAGGATTTCTTTTTTCATCACAAAATATTACTTTTACTTTTCTTTTAGCTAATTCACATAACAAGCACGCAGTTATCGAAACTTCTGTAGATTCTATTATAAGAGTGGATAGTTCTCCTAGAAATATTCTAGTTATACCATCCCCTCTTATAACCATATAGTTTAATTTTAAGTCTAATTTTGCTCTGCTCGTTATTACAACTGTTCGCCAACTCATTTTTATTTAAAGAATTTTTCTGTATCCTGTAGAAGGTCTATTCTTCGTTCAAAAAGTCCTGTTGGAGATTGATTAATTAAAACAGCTTTATTTACTTTTGATATTTCCTTTGAAATTTTTAATTCACCATTTCCTGTGCTTGATCCACCTATAGCATTTAACTTAATTGACTCCGATGTTGTATTAAATAATCTAAGAATTTTTTTAATTTGTTCACTCTGCTCATAAATACTAAGATTTTCAAATTTTTCTTTTCCATTTAATATAATTTTAATTACACTACTTATAGTAGGTCTTTTAGAATAAATTCCTTCTATCATTTTATTACTTAATTCAGAGTACAATTTTAAATTTTTTTCTTTAGTTATTTCTAATCTTTTCTCAATATTTAAATCTAAACTTCCATTATCTGCATATTTAATAACTTGCTTTATATATTTAACAGTTTTATAATTTATTTTTAACTGAACTGCACTTTTCATAGTAATCTGTTTTTCTCCACTTTTTGCAGATATATGTAATGGATATCCATCTATTTCAAAAAAGCTATCTTTTTTTATTTTAGGAATAAGTATAATTGGATTGTTCAGATTATCACTTTCTTTAATATATTTTTTAATATCTTCATATTCATCTTTAGAATTTTTAACAATATAAACAGGTATTCCTTCAAGTGTTCTAATTTTTTTTCCTTTCTTACCTTCACTCTCTACATACGCAAAAAATGCTATTTTAATACTATTATATCCACCATATTTTTCAATTGGTAAATATTCATTCTTATTTGATTTTATTGGTAAATATTTTGTACCTTTCTTTATCTTACCTTTATTTATTAGATTTTGATCAGATAACATCCCTTTTCCAACATACGAATATCTCGTAAATAGAATTCCTCCTTTAGATAGCATATCTTTTACTATCTTCTTAGTTCCTTCCTTTATAACTTTTCCATTTTCGTCTTTTATATCAGCAATCCAAATCTTTTTACCATTTCTTTTTATATCTTTTTCATACATTTTACCAAGATTATATTCTTCTTTAGCACTAGCCACAAATTTATATACGTTCTTTGTAAATTTTAGATGATAAATATTTCCAACTACTATTGCAAGATACGCATCGTGAGCATGATGCAAGTCATTTATTTCTCTAACCTTTACGAAATCTATCTCTTTTCTAAAGTCTGATATATTTTCTGCCTTTGTATAAACTATTTCGCTTTCTTTCATTAATTTACTTAGTATATTTGCAACAGCTTTTGTACTCTGTCCTGTAAATACTATCTGTCTCTCTATAAAAGATGTTAATTCTTCATTAGTAAGTGCATTTTTTCTTATAAGTCTCTTATACTTCTCTTCAGTTATTAATCCTTTTGATTTTAAAATATTCCAAAATGCTCTTTGTTTATTTTGAATTTCAGTTTTTAAAGGATATTTATCCGCTTTTTTACTATTTTCAACCTTACTCACTAATACTAAGTTTCTCGTTATACTATCATCTTTTGTCTTAGATTTAGGATATATATGATCTATGTCATAATAGAGATATTCATTCTTTTCATTTTTTTCAAATAATCGAGAAAATTCTATACTCTCTCCTGTGTACATATCTTTTCCCATTTGAGTATAATACAAGTAAAGTCTTTTACTTCTTAACCTACTTTCCTCCACAGTATCTAGTTCTTCAATCATTCCACTATTTTTAAACTCTTTTATATATTCATCTTCTTCATCTTTACATTTTTCATAACATTGTTGAAGTTGTGTCTTTCTTGATTCTGTTCTCTTTTTTTCCCCATATTTTCTAGGTGTTTCAATAAAAATTCTCTTTGGTTCACAACCCATTACTTCTTGTATTTCTTTGAGTACTAAAATTGTCTGCCATATAGATCTTTTTACCGCTGGAGATGCATATAAATCTTCCATTAAACTATCATAATCTAAATTATTTATATCTAAATCTTCATTTAAATTATTATTGTATTTATTTATAAGTTCTATAAATTCAAACTGATTTGATAATAACTGCATTAGATTATAGCTTGTTTCTTCCATAGCTTTTATTATACTTATATTGTTGTTTCCATCTATATTTGCTTTAATTCCTGTTAGAAATTTTTTAGATAATCTTCCCCATCCAGTAAAATTAACTGCTACCAAATCTTTAATTTGTTTTTCTTTAAGTTCAGGGTAATTTGTTTCTATTTTCTTTCTAAGCATCTTCTTTTCACTACCAAAGATTGTAGACCATAAAATTATATTCTCTGCCATTTTTAATGTTTCTAAATTTGAGTCTAAGTCTTCTAGTATGGTCTTCATCTTTGCATACGAATCCATTTTATTTTTGAAATCTCCATCTATCCCAGATACTTCTACTTCTATCCCAAACTCTTTCTTGTAGAAAGATTTTATCTTTTTAGTAGTTACAGGCTTTCCTGTAAGGAATAGTTCCTTGTAAATTTTCTTTTTAACTTCAACATCTGGTTTCTCACCATTTATTTTTAAATTGTTTAATTCATTTAATACTCTAAATTTACTATATAAAATTGACTGATTAGGAAGTACATCTTCCCCTACTAAATAAGTACATTTATTAGTCATTCTCATAATAAAGTTTTCAGCACTCTTATCTTTATCTACCACATCGTCAAAATTCCATGGGTATATCTTTTCGTCAGATTTCTTTTCAATCCAACAGAATCCACTTTCTTTATGTTTATCATTTAAAGGTCCAACATAATATGGTATTCTAAATGTCAATAATTTTTCTATCTTTTCTTTTGTTACGTATCCGTTACTATCTTTTTTATTTAAGAAATCATAGTACTTCTCAGCATTTACAATTATTTTTCTTAGTTCCTTCTTATGAAGTTGATATGGTAATACACCATTTCTCTTGTCTATTTGCTTTGGCATAAATGTATATTCCTTGCATTCATTCATCATTCTGTCTATAACAGGATCTTTTTGCTTTATTTTCTTTAATATTGAGGATACATTTTTACAAAATTCCACTTGTGTTGCTTTTTTGCCTGGATATACTTTCTTTTTATTTACTATATAATGTCCAGTATATCTTACGTAGTTTGCTTTCTTTTCATCTAGTTCAGAAAACATCTTTTTATATTCTTCTGGTGCATACTTTTTTAAAACACATTTTAAATCTTCCAAGTCTTTTTTATGTTTTTCATAAGCAGCTACTTTTGCATCTGATAAATAATTTTCTCCGTTTAGTATGTTGACTAATATAGACCAATCATAAGTTTTTTTCATTCCTTCCAAGAAATTTATTTCATTTTCAGAAAGCAAATTTTCTATTTTTTCTAAATCTTGCTCATAATTATCAAATGTTATTTTTATATCTTCTCCAGATTCATTTACAAGTTCTTCATTATCAAAAATCTTTTTTATATTGCTATTTTGACCAATTAATAATTTTAATATTTCTTCTAATTCTATTTTTTTATCACTTTTTATATCTATATTATCGTTTAAAATTTTTTTCTTATCTTTTTTAGTCAATGAGTTATCTTTTAAAGTGTTTTCAAATCTATCTTCATTCAATATTTTTATTTCTATTCCTATTTCCGCAAATGCTTCTACAAAACTATCCTTAGCATCTTTAAAACTTTTTACAGCGTCTATATTCTTATCACCTAATAAGAAATGACCTCTATTTTTTATAATATTATGTATTGCCAGATATATAAGTCTAATATCTTTCTTTTCATCACTTTCAATTAAATCTTTGCGAAGATGATATATTGTAGGATATTTTTCGTGATATTCTTTATCTGTAAATCCTTCATCATTAAATAATGCAAATGGACAATCTTTATCACTTTTATCTTCTAAATAGTACTTACTCTCTTTTAATCTTTGGAAGAATGTTGGATCTATCTTGTTTATCTCCTCAGCAAATAGTTCTTGTAAAAGTTTTATTCTTTCTTTTCTTCTAGCAGTCCTTCTTCTACTTGACCTAAATAATCTTCTTTCTTCTGCTGTTTTTCCTTCTTCAAATAATCTTACACCGATTAGATTTTTTCCTTTAGCTCTTAATATCTTATAATTTGTATCGGTAACTGCCCAACCAAGAGAGCTTGTCCCAATATCTAATCCTAAGAAGTATTCTTTAGACATATTTATTCCCCCTTTTATTTGTCAGAATAATTAAGTTTTCTATTTGACATCTAACGCAATATAATATATACTAAAAGTATCTAAAATTACATCAAAAGTTCAAATAAAATTTTTTCAAATCGTTTGCCTGCATTGTGCAGCAAAATAAAAATCATAAACTTGCTTCTAAGCAAGTTATTTTTTTGCTTTCTTTTTTATTTTTTTACAAACATTTTACACTTTTATTATATTATATATTTTCTGAAAAATCTATCTATTTATTTATCAAAAAACACTTTCACTTCTTTTTATTTTATTATCTAGTTTACAAATTTCCTTATAATTCAAAAAATTTCCCCAAACTATAGATATCTATCCTCAAATAATATATTATATAAGGTATAAAAAATTAAACTAGATTTTAAAAAACAAAATAAACAGTCAAAAAATTACACAAAACATAACAAAATAAACCAAAACCAAAAATCAGGCTGCTTATCATAAAGGAGGAAACTAAAAATGAAACTAGCAACAAAATTAGACACACTAACACCGTCGTTTACGATAGGAATAAGTTCAAAAGTAAAAGAAATGAAAGCAAATGGAATAGACGTACTAAACCTAAGCATAGGTGAACCAGACTTCACAGTACCAGAAAAAGCAAAAGCATACGGAAAAAAATCATTAGATGAAAATTGCACTAAATATGATCTTGTTCCAGGGCTTAAAATACTTAGAGAAGAAATTGTAAAAAAACTAAAAAGAGAAAATAACTGTAATTACACAATAGACGAAATAGTATTATCTAGTGGTGCAAAAAACTCTATAACTAACGCACTTCTTGCAGTAACTAACCCAGGAGAAGAAGTTCTTATACCTAAACCATATTGGGTAAGTTATCCAGAAATGGTTAAACTTACTGGTGCAGTTCCAAAATTCATAGATACTAAGAGAGAAAACGGATTTAAACTAACTAAAGAAGAATTAGAAGCTGCTATAACTGAAAAATCAAAAATGCTTATACTTACTAACCCTTCTAACCCAACAGGAAACGTATATACAAAAGAAGAGTTAATAGACATAGTTAATGTATGTATTGAAAAAGAAATATTCATATTAGCAGACGAAATATATGAAAGAATTTGCTATGTTGATGGATTTACTTCTGTAGCATCTCTTTCTGAAGAAGCAAAGGATATAACAATAACTATAAATGGATTTGCAAAATCAGTTGCTATGACAGGTCTTAGACTTGGATATACTGCATCTAACAAAGAAGTTGCAAAAGCTATGAGCTCTATACAGGGACATTTAGTTTCTCACCCTTGTTTAACAGCTCAGTATATAGGTTATGGAGCATTAGTTGAATGTGAAGAAGACATAAAACATATGGTAAGTGTTTACAAATCAAGAAGAGATATGCTTGTTGAAAGACTTGACGCTATAGACCATGTTTCATACATACAGCCATCTGGAGCATTCTATATGTTTATAGATTTAAGTGAAGTTGCAGAAAAATACGATTGGAAAGAAAGTTTTTCAATAGAATTCTGTGAAGAGCTTCTTAACAAATACCATGTAGCTGGAGTTCCTGGTATAGCCTTTGGATTAGACAACTATATGCGTATATCTTATGCTTGTAATGAGGAAACTTTCATGACTGCAATGGATAGATTAGAAGAATTTGTAAAAGCTATATTTGCTTAATTTTGATAATAAAAAAAGTGGGTATCTGAGTATAATATTTTACTCATTGCCCACTTTTTGTTTTGCTAAATTTTTATATTATCTTTCAAATACAACTTTTATCATTTCGTCATTTATCTTCTTATCATCTAAAACCACTGGAATATTTATTCTCGCTGCACTCTCTCCTTCTACAAGTCTTCCCTCAAATAAATCTTCCTCTGTAGAAACAACACTCATAAAATCATCCCTAAACATATCAGGATTCATTAAGTAAATCGCAGCAATAACGTCCCAAAGTACTATAGAATCGTAGTTGTATTTTTCTTTGAACTCTCTCATCCACTTTTCAATCTTATTGATTATAAATTCATTTTTAATATTATTTCCTAAAGCTTTAACCTTATCTAGCTCATTAGTTCCAAACTCTACATCCATGCATCTATTTCCAGTTAGTATAGACACATTTTTATATTTTTTAATAGCTACTTCTGCTCCCTTAGGGCATACAGAGAAATTCAGCTCTTTCATTATCTTATCTCCAAAGTATAAATCGCCTGTTATTCCACCCATAAGTACTACAGAATTTAATTTTTCTCCTATTTCATTATCTATCATATAGGCATCATAAAGATTCTGCATAGATCCAGTTGCCAATAAATCTATTTCATTTGGATATTTGTTCGCCATTTCTACTATGAATTTTGCTGCTTCATTTGATTCAAAGTTTCCGTCGTCTTCAAATCTTTTATATCCAAATCCTGTATAATCATTCATTGCAAATTTTCCTCTACCTTTGTAGACATTTAAGTTTATACCTAGATCTTCTACAAGCTCTAATGTCTGTTTATGAACGTATTCTAAGGAATCATTGGCATAAGTTGTGCAAACACCAAGAAGTTCCACATCCTTATTTTCAACTAGATAAACTAGTGCTAGACCATCGTCGATATCTCTATTATCTAAGCCCATAGTATTGTCGCAATCGTAAATAACTTTTTTCATAATATCACCTAATCCCTATATATATTTGTTTTCTTTACTACTATCCCTATTTTATCTCCTACTTCGTATCTATTCATATCGAAGTCGTCTACTTTTAGAGTTCTTTCCCCTACATTTAGAATATATTTCATTTTAGTACCTGAATATACAACTTTTTTAACTTCTGCTGAGAATACTTTACCTTCTAGGTTGATGTTTTCTTTTACAAATTTGTTTAGAGCATTTTCAAAATCACTTTGTCCACACACTTCTTTGTGTATATCTATATCCTCAGGTTTTACAAGCATTGTTGCTCCGTCTATCTCAATAAAGTTGTCGTCTACCATAAATTTTGCTGCTGCTTTTGTTTTAGGGTTAGTGTAGACTTCTTCTGGATAGTCTATTTGCTCAAGTTTTCCATTTAACATTATGGCAATTCTATCACTAAATAGTATGGCTTCTTCTTTATCATGAGTAACTAAAATCATAGTTGTATTATGTTTTTTCTGAAGTCCTATTGGCAATTCCCTCATTCTTTCTCTAAGATTCGTATCAAGGCTAGAATATGCTTCATCTAATAATAATACTTCCGGCTCTACTGCCAATGCTCTGGCAAGTGCAACTCTCTGCTTTTCTCCACCAGAAATCATAGATACTTTTTTCTTTTCATATCCTTCAAGTCCTATGTCAGATAAAAGATCTTTTACTTTTTTATCTATTTCATCTTTGCTCTTTTTTCTAACTCTAAGTCCAAATGCTATGTTTTCATATACATTCATATGTGGGAATAGTAGGTTTTCCTGATTTACAATAACTATATTTCTTTTGTTTGCGGCTTTTGATGTTATGTCCTCTCCATCTAGGATTACTTTTCCCTCAAAATCATCAATTAAACCCGCTATTATGCTAAGCGTTGTACTTTTCCCACATCCAGATGGGCCAAGTATACTTATTCTTTCACCTTTTTTTACTTGTAAGTTTAATCCATCTAATACATTTTTATTAGAGAATTTTTTTTGTATATTTTGTAATTCAAGTTTATACATATTTTATTCCTCTATTTTCTATATTTATATTCTTTTGTGATTAATTTTTATATTATAACTTTAGATATATTTATAATCTTCTAGCTCGTTTTTGTACATTTTTTTCATTATATATTCCATAGCTATAAGAAGTACTATTGTACTAGCTATGAATATCAATCCGTAAACAGATCCCAACATTCTATCCCCTGATTGTATGAATGGGAACATTTCCATTGTAAATGTGATTATTTTTCCACCGCCTATTAAATATACAAGGAAATACTGGCTAAATGATACAATGTAACACATCATTGCAGCTGATATTACTCCAGGCATTATCATTGGAGCAACTATTTTTAGAAATACATCTTTTTTGCTTGCACCGAGTGTATATGCTTGATCTATGTATCCTCTTCCAGTTATTAAAAATACATCTTTTATCATATTTACAGCATATGGTATGCAAGGGACTATGCTCACTAGTATTATCCCTAAGTACGTTCCAGCAAGGCCCATTTTTATAAATTCTATGTTTAGTCCCATTCCTATAGATACTGGTGGTATTATCACTGGTGAGAATACTAACATTTCTACAAATTTTTTACCTTTAAAATTCTCAAATGCTAATGCTTTTGCACATGGAATTGATATTGCTATTGTTATTATTGTAGTCATTAGAGATATGAATATGCTGTTTTTTAGTGTATGGATTACTCTGTCGCTGTTTTGTATTACATATTCCCATCCTCTAACTCCAAAGTTTGTAGGCATTATATCCGGCCATATGTAATTATTTGTAAAGGACCACAGTATCATGGATAGTATTGGAATTATAATAGAAAGTATAGATAAGGCTAGAAGTAGCTTCATCGTAAGTTTTTTCCAATTCATGTTTTTTCTCCTTTTTTATACTTTATTCTAAAGTTTTTTAATTTTTCTCATTCATAACAATTCTTTTGATAATTGTATTAAATAGTAGTACGAATAATACACAAAATGCTATTATTACCATATTCATAGCCATAGCATATGGTCTATTTGTCATCATAGGATTTTGGTATTCGATAAATGCTTGAACTGCTATTGCTTTTGGTACTGTTGCCCCTAGTAACATTGGTATTTCATATGATCCAAACGAGAACGAGAATATTATTGTGAATACAGATAGTATTGTAGGTAGTAGCATCGGAAGTGTTACTTTTCTAAATGCGTACCATTTAGATGCACCTAAGTTTATTGCTGCCATTTCATGTTTGCTACTAAGTCTTTTTAGTACTGCCAGGCATGTCAGCATAACATATGGCGTTTCTTTCCATATATATGCTAGTATTATTCCGATTCCATTTGAACTAAATAGTATATTTGAAAATATTTCTTGTGCATTTTTTACTCCCATGCTATAAAGTATTCTCGCAAAAAATCCTGAGTCCGATAAGAATGTTATTGCAAATAGAGCAACTGTTATGTGTGGTACTACTATTGGAATTTTGTATATATATTCTTTTTTAGATTTTAAAGAAACGATCAAACTAGCTATTATTATTCCAAGTACAACAGCTATTATCGACGATATTGCACTTATGTATAACGTAAATGATAGACTTTTTAAGAAACTAGAATTTGTAAATATTTTAGTGTAGTATTCTAATGTTATTTCTTTCATACCTATAAATGGAAAATACCCCAAGCTTTGTACAAAAGCTCCTAAAATCCCAAATACTAGTACAAATAATAGAAGTGCTACAACTGGCATAGTTTCCAAGTATGGTCTATATTTTGATTTTCTAGACATTTTCTTCTCCTATTATATTCTATTTTTTATTTTTTAATATAGCACAAAGGATATTCGAAAAACGAATATCCTTTACTTTTATTTATTATTCTATTTTTTTATCATTAATTTATAATTATTTACCTGGTATTTCTTCAGTCCATATTTTTTCTATTACAGGAACTATTGCTGATGGTAGCTCTGGCTGTCTTTTTGAAAGTAATTCGCTCTGAAGTAATGTAGCAGGTCCTATTTCTACACTGTCTAATGTAGCTTTCTGTTCTTCAGAAAGTTTTTCATTATCTAGTACTGGTAAGTCTCCCCAAACTTCTGGTTTGTATTTTTCCATCTGAGATTCAAATCCTAGTATTTCATTTATAACTACCATTGAACCTGCTTTGTTTGGAGCATTTTTAGCTATTGCTAGGAAATGAGTATTTCCTATTGTTCCTTTATCAAATACACAAGTTTTTGTTGATTCAGGGTATGTTCCATTACTTATTAGTGATGATGCATGGTTTGGATTGTAGCTTACATTGAAGTATAAGCTTCCATCTGCAAACATATTATCCTGCTGAGTTGAGTCAGTTGGATATGTTTCACCCTTTTTCCAAAGGTATGGTTTTAATTCTTTTAGATAGTCCATAGCTGGTTTTATAGCTTCTCTTACAGCCTCTTCATCAGTTGGATCTATATCTTTTAATTTATCATAACCTACTTTTTCATATATTATATTTCTTACAAATGCAGAACCTGTAAAGTCTGGTAATGCTGGATATGTAAATTTACCAGGATTAGCTCTAGCAGCTTCTAATAATTCATCCGCATTTTTTATTGGTCCTATTTTATCTGAGTTATATTCCATAACAACCTGTGCTTTTCCAAATGGTGCTTCGTATCCATCAGTAGGATATCCAAAGTCTAGTTTTGTATCGTCAGCATCACCATTTACATATTTTTCAAAGTTTGGAAGTTTTTCTGTAAATGGTCCAAATAATAAGTTATTTTCTTTGGCAGTATAGAAGTTTTCTCCATTTATCCATATAACATCTATATTACCTTTTTCTTCGTTAGCCTGTACACTGTTTTGAAGGTTGTTTAATATTTCATCTATATTCATACCAACTCTTTTAACAGTTATATTATGTTCTTTTTTTAATTTTGGAGCAATGTATTTATCTATGTAGTTGTTTGTCTGATCAGATCCACCCCAACCATAGAATGTTACAGTTGTTCCTTCAGCTTCTTTTAATGCTTCTTCATAAGACATTTTTGTATATTTGTCTTCTGTTGATGATTCTTTCTGGTTTTCTCCAGAAGAACAACCTGTTAATAAAAGAGCTGCTGATAAAACTATTGCCGAAAGTTTTTTTGCAAATTTCATTTTTATCCTCCTCAATAATATTTTATAAATTCAATTTTTGTGCAACAAATTTATCGATTTTATATAATATATATTCCTATTTTAAATTATATTATCTATTATGTAAAAAATCTATACTATATTAAATATTTACTTATAATATTTTTTAATATGTATATATAATAATTTTATATATACATTCTACTTAATTTTTTTAAGAGCTATTTTTGCATAAAAAAAAGATTACGTGGCTACGTCCTACTCTCCCAGGGGCCTTCGCCCCAAGTACTATCAGCGATAGAGAGCTTAACTTCTGTGTTCGGAATGGGAACAGGTGTATCCTCTCTTCTATAATAACCACATAATCTTTATTTTCAGAGATTGTACTCTGAAAACTACAT
>NZ_JBLOUI010000053.1:0-15058 GCF_047807365.1 Peptacetobacter sp. AB800
AGGATACACCTGTTCCCATTCCGAACACAGAAGTTAAGCTCTCTATCGCTGATGGTACTTGGGGCGAAGGCCCCTGGGAGAGTAGGACGTAGCCACGTAATCTTTTTTTATATTTAAAATTAATTAAAAATGAAAATAAGGAGATTTTATGAAGGGGATAACAGCAAATAGTACAATACAAGCCTTTTTAGATACCGGTATAGAAAAGATACCAACATTAATATATTCGTTAATATTTTTCTTTATTGGTTTAGCCATTGCTAAAATATGCAAAAGAATAGTTTCAAATATATTAGAAAAATATACAAGTGGAAAAGGAATAACAAACTTCATAGTATACGGGGTATACATATCTATAATTGTCGTTGTTGTATTAAACAGCTTAGATATGATAGGAATAAAAACGACTTCTGTAGTTACTATTGTAGGTGCAGCTGGATTCAGTATTGGTCTTGCATTTAAAGAATTACTATCAAATTTAGCATCTGGATTTATAATATTATTCTTTAAACCTTTTGATATAGGTGATTATATACAAGCATCAGATACTAATGTTGAGGGAACTGTTTCAGATATACAGATATTTAGTACTATACTAAAAACTCCGGATAATAAAACTATAATAATACCAAACTTCCAGATAACGAGTAACAATATAATAAACTACACACATCAAAATATAAGAAGAATAGATTTTTCATTCAATGTAGATTATGATACAAATATTGGAGTATTAAAAAATATTGTACAAGAAATATTTGAAGAGGACAAAAGAGTTCTTACGGATCCCAAACCTCTTATAGGAATAAATTCTATGGGAAATAAATCTATGGAATTTATAAGTAAGCCTTGGGTAAAAACAGAGGATTATTGGGATGCATATTACGAACTAATGGAAAAAATAAAAGAAAAATTTGATGAAAATGGAATTGTTCTTCCTCAAGTAAATGTAGTAGTAAAAGGAAAATAATAATTTAAACTTTGTAAGAAAATAAAAATAGACTAAAAATTCTTTTTTTTCTCTTGAAAAATGAAGATTATTATAATATAATTGGATACATAATAGTAAAAGGCAATGAAGGAGCTAAGTAAAAGACAGTTCTGTTTACAGAGAGTGAGTGGTCGGTGTGAACTCATATCAGTGGTTTTTGAATCTACTCTGGAGCTTCTAATCTGAAATAAGTTAGACGTATTCCTACGTTACAGGATTTTGAGAGGAATGTGCATTTATAGGTGCATTCAATTAGGGTGGCAACGCGGATAACAGATTTTCGTCCCTTTTGTAAGGGGTGAAAATCTTTTTTTATACAAAAAAACGCCCCTGAAAAACCAAATCTGTAAATTCAATACAATATAATTGAAAATTTTAGATGATTTTCAGAAATTTTAATTTGGGGAGGAGCAGAAAAATGCTAGATATCAAAAGAATAAGAGAAAATTTAGATGAAATCAAACAGGCTATGCAGATAAGAGGGGAAAAAGAATTCGACCTTGATGCAGTAGTAGCACTTGATGACCAGAGAAGAGATTTATTAAAAGAAGTTGAAGTATTAAAACAGGAATTAAATGTAGAATCTAAAAAAATACCTCAGCTAATAAAAGAAGGAAAAGACGTTACAGAAGATAAAGCTAGATTAAAAGAATTATCTGATAAAATAAAAGGAATAGACGTACAGGTTAAAGAAGTAGAAGACAAATTAAACTACACATTAATGAGAATACCAAACGTTCCTCATCCAGATGTACCACAGGGAGAAACTGATGAAGATAACGTAGAAGTTAAAAAATGGGGAGAACCTAGAAAATTTGACTTTGAACAGAAAGCTCACTGGGATATAGGAACTGATTTAGGAATATTAGACTTTGAAAGAGCTGGAAAAATAACTGGTTCAAGATTCACATTATACAAAGGTTTAGGAGCTAGATTAGAAAGATCTCTAATAAACTTCTTCCTAAACACTCACACAGCTGACCACGGATACACAGAAGTATTACCACCATTCATGGCTAACAGAGATAGCTTCTGCGGAACTGGACAGCTTCCAAAATTTGAAGAAGATATGTTCAAACTAGAAGGATTAGAATACTTCCTAGTACCAACAGCAGAAGTACCAGTAACAAACATACACAGAAATGAAATATTAACTGCAGATCAGTTACCAATAAAATACTGTGCATACACTCCATGTTTCAGATCAGAAGCAGGTTCTGCAGGTAGAGATACAAGAGGTCTAGTAAGACAGCATCAGTTCAACAAAGTTGAATTAGTTAAATTCGTATTACCAGAAAACTCTTATGATGAATTAGAAAAATTAACTATGGATGCAGAAGAAATACTTCAGTTATTAGGATTACCATACAGAAGAGTTAAAATATGTACTGGTGACTTAGGATTCACTGCAGCATTTAAATTTGACTTAGAAGTATGGATGCCAAGCTACGGAAGATACGTTGAAATATCTTCTTGCTCAAACTTCGAAGACTTCCAGGCTAGACGTGCTAACATAAAATTCAAAAGAGATAAAAAATCTAAAGCAGAATTCGTTCATACATTAAACGGATCAGGACTTGCAGTAGGTAGATGTTTAGCAGCTATACTTGAAAACTATCAGCAGGCTGATGGTTCAGTAGTAGTTCCAGAAGTATTAAGACCATACATGGGTGTAGATGTTATAAAATAATAAAATCTAAAATATAGTATATAAAGAACTGCCGAGAAATTGGTGGTTCTTTTTTATTGTATTTTTTAGAAGATAAATTATAGCATCTCTTTTTAAATATAATTTAATCCACAATAGGTATTGAAATAACATTAAATTTAAACTAAGCTAGATTATGTAATTACTAAAATAGTGAATAAAAATATACTCAAAAAATACAATAACAACAGAAAAAATTAAATATCCAAGTAAAAATAGTGGATAAGTGGATAAAATTTTTATGTTTTTAAAAATATAAACAAGAAAGGCTGTGGATAGAATTGAATAGAGAAAAATCTAAAGTTATATCTTTTGATATGGGAAATCGTGTAAAAGATGAAAAGATAGAAATAGTTAAAAGTAAGGAAGATGAAATACTAAATAAAGAGATTTTAGATATATACGACAAAGATTTTGAGAAGATAGGAACTGCTACCAGAGGAGAAATTCATGAAAAAGGACATATACACAAAGTAGTTCACTGTTGGTTTGAAGAGGATGCTGAAAATGGAAAATATTGCTATTTTCAACAAAGAGCAATGTATAAAAGTTACCCAGGTCTTTATGGAGTGATGGTAGGTGGTCATATAGATTCTGGAGAGGATATATATGAAGCACTTAAAAGAGAAATCTCAGAAGAGGCTGGGATAGTGGCTAAAGAAGAAAATATTTCATTTATCAATGAGATTTTTGAAAATATAGTTGACGGAGATTTTATAGATAATGAAATTTGTGAGGTATATAGATATAAAGTGGATGAAGATACAGTATTTAATCCTAACAAAGAAGTTGCAAAAGTTGTAAGAATGAATGAAGAAGAATATAAAAAGTGCGTATTTGGAATAACTGAAACCGTTGAAGCTGAAGTTGTAGCTGTGTCCAATCAGAAGGGAATGAAAGAATATGCAGTAGGTGATAAATTCCTTATAAATACAGAGGATTTCTGCGAGTATGATCGCCAGTATGTAAGAATGGTTACAGGAATGAGTGACGACGAATACTTTATGATGGAGGCACTTAGAGAAGCTAAGAAGGCCTATGATAAAGAGGAAACTCCAATCGGTGCGGTAATCGTAAAGGATGGCGAGATAATAGGAAGAGGACACAATTTAACAGAGCATTTAAAAGATGCAACTGCTCATTCCGAAATACTTGCGATAAAGAATGCGGCTAAGAAACTAAAGGGATGGAGATTGTTTGGCTGCAAGATGTACGTAACTATGGAGCCTTGTATAATGTGCTGTGGAGCTATTGTGAATTCGAGAATCAGAGAAGTTGTTATAGGAGCTAAGAGAGTAAAGAATGCCAAGATAGAGAAACAGTCTGATTTTAAGAAAGAGTATTTTGATGACTCTAAAGTTGAGTACAAGTATGGGGTGCTAGAAGAGGAATGTGCTGGGATGCTAGGAAGTTTCTTTAAAAGATTGAGATGATAAAAAATAACCCTACATTTAGAAGTAATTTCTATTTGTAGGGTTATTTTATCTTATGGAAGATTATCCTCAATTACTGTATTAAAACTATTGTAAACTTCTTTGAACATATCATCAATTTTTTCTTTATAAGAAGAATAATAATCTAAATTGCAATCCATATAACAAGTTATTATATTTCCAGGTCTTACTTTGCAACGAACTATAGAAATTTTATTATCATTTTTATATACAATACAAATTTTATCATTCTTTATATCACTATAAACAACATTTCCGTTAGCATTCAGTTTATTGAAATAAGATGAAATATTATCTTCGTCTAAATTATGCTTATAGCCAAGATTTAAATAAAGATTTCCATCTAAAGACTTAAATTCAACATTTTTTCCATTTAAAGGAACTCTACCAGGTTTCATAAAATCGGGATAATTTACACTTCCACAAAGATGATGAACCTTGTTGTATTCTACTGTATTATCAATTGTTTTATTATTAATAATATTTCTTCCTTCAATTGTACAATATTGAGTATCATAGCTTTTTCCTTCAATATAATCGCCAAGAAGAATTAATTTAGAAAAAGGTGGAACTTCGGGTAAATCTTCATTTAATCCACTTTCATCTATTGTAGCAACCTGTAATTTATTACCGTTAGACAACACACTATCAGAATTACTACTATGATTATTAACAGCAACATCTTTCTTCTGTTCACCGTTACCATCTAAATTAGCTACAAAAGCTTTATAAACATCTGTAACTATACCATCAAACTCATCTAAATATTCAACTGGATAAATCATCATAAAACTAAAAATATCACTTCCTAAAAGAATACTAGACTTATAATATTCAAAATTATTATTAGTTCCAGATATACTAAAACGAATATCTTTATAACTATCATAATTAATATTTTTTAGACTCGACATATCATAATTATAAAGATTCTTAAAATTCGTACCAGACTTTTCCTTATATACTTTTAAAGATACTGAATTATCTTGAGTAGCTAAAGTAATATAATTATCGCCTTCTTTAGAAACACCTAAAAAACTAGGATAATTAAATGATAATCCTTCAAAATTATAACGATTATAAACAACATTAGAAAAATCTATACTATCACAAGAAGCAGCAGAACTAGAATCATCAGATTCTTTAATATCTTTACTTTTACAAGCAACTAGATTAAAAGACAATATAAAACATAGAGTTAATATTGTAATTTTTTTAAAATACTTCATAATCTACCTCCTAAAGCCCACCATTATGTCTAAATGAAGCTTTCATATTTTCAAAAATATCTAATAACATTTTTTCGTTATTATAATAAAAATCAGGTTCAACAGAAAGTGAAACATAATCATTTTCATCTTCATCTATGTAGTGAATTTCCATAGAAACATGAGAACGTGGTTGAGAACCAGCTTCTATTATATAAAGAAAATTATCTGAAAGCTCTTTTTTAATAATACTAGAGTATTCATTGTCTGCACCGTATTTATTAAAGAAAGCAACTGCATTAGGACAAGCATCAGGCTCTAAATTTTCTGTAGATATAACAGAAAACTCAGCAAATCCAGCTTCATTTTCATTAGTTCTAAAATTAACTCCATATTTGGCATCTGGAACCATTAAAAATTGTAGGAAATCAGGATATTTAACAGAGCAACCGTCTATAGTAACTGTATTATATCCAAAATCACCATCAATGTGAGAAGTTCCATATACATCCTTACCTACAACAGAGCAATAATCTATATCATACTTTTTATTTTTATCGTAATTACCTAAAAATGTAATCTCATCCTCATCAGAAATAGAGATAATCTTATCCTTTCCATCTGGTCTAGGAAGGCTTGAACTATTACTCTCTTCATCAAGGAATTCATCAGGACCTGCGAACTTAACAAAACTATGATACACTCTAGTAACTATTGGATCAAACTCTTTTTCATATTTCTTAGGATATACCATCAATAGGTTTTGAAGATAATATCCATCTGCACCCTCAAAAATAATTGAGCATTTGTAGTATACAGTCTTTTCGTCATCTCCAGATATTCTGTACTCATAGTCTTCAAATACATTAAATCCAACATTTTCAGAATTAGCTAAATCCTTATCATAAACAGCTTTGAAATCTGAAACCTTTCCAGCGTATTCTACGCTCATATAGCAAGACTTATTAGCAGTGAAAAATTCAACTTTGTTGCCATCTGAAGAATCAGAAGTATACTCTAAAAAATCAGGTACATCAAAAGTAATGCCGTTAAAACCACCGTAGTCATTATAGACGACATTTGAAAAATCAATAGACTCGCAGTCTGAATAATTTTCATCAGAAGAACTCTGATTCTGTGAAGTAGATTTCTTTGAGTTTTTAGAAATATCTTTAGATGCACAAGCAGAAAGATTAAATGCTAAAAGAGTAGCAAGAGAAATTGAAATAAATTTTTTAAACATAACAATCACCTCTATTTGTATTAATATTACAATTTAAGGTTATCATAAAATATATTTAATTACAATTACGATAAAAATTACTAAAGATGATGACATAAAAAATAAGGTATACATAACATCATATGCAATTACGCAATATAGATGATATATATACCTTATTTTTCTGTATAATTACATTTTCAAAAAATAATAAAGCCCCAGGAAAAAATGTGTGGAATTCCCGGAGCTTTGAGAAAAGAAATAAAAAAGAGTTGTATAAAATAATACTAGTACATTATAACACATAAAAAAGGTAAATGTAAACAAAATATAAGAATTGTTTATGGGCAAATAAAAAACGAGGAAAATATTGAAATTTCAACAATAAATAATCCTCGTCTAAAAAACAAAAATAATTATAAAAAAAATATATAACAAATAAAATTGAGATAGTAAAAATTTATCTATCAATTAAGCTAATCTAAAAGTGAAATTATCTATAAGTCTAGTTTTACCTATATAAACAGCTATAGCAACTAAAACATCTCTTTCAACAGATTCTACAGGCTGAAGAGTTTCGCTATCAACTATTTCTATATAATCTGCTTTAGCTAGAGGTTCTGCATTTATTTCACTTTCTATAAGGTCTCTTATTTCACTTACACATCTTAAACCGTCTTCCATAGCAGATTTAGCTTTTGTAAGGCTTCTATTAAGTACAAGAGCAGCTACTCTTTCTTCAGGTGAAAGATAAGTATTTCTTGAGCTCTTAGCAAGACCGTCAGCTTCTCTAACTATTGGGCATCCTACTATTTCAACATCCATACTTAAATCTCTAACCATTCTTTTTATTATGGCTAGCTGCTGAGCATCTTTTTCACCGAAGTATGCTCTATCAGGAGTAACTATATTTAAGAATTTAGAAACAACTAAGCAAACTCCACCGAAATGAACTGGTCTTTTAGCTCCACATAAACCTTTTGATAATCCTTCAACATTTACAGTTGTGCATTTATCAGGGAAGTACATTTCTTCTGGTTCTGGATTAAAAACTAAATTAGCTCCAGCATCTGTACAAAGAGCGTAGTCTTTCTGTATATCTCTTGGATAATCTTCGTAATCTTCATTTGGTCCGAACTGAGTTGGGTTTACGAATACGCTGACAACTACTCTATCGTTTTCTGAAACAGCTTTTTCTATTAATGATCTATGTCCTTCGTGAAGATATCCCATAGTAGGTACGTATCCTACAGTAAGTCCTTCTTTTCTCCAGGCTTTAACCTGTTCTCTAACTTCTTTTATTGTATGTACTAACATCTTAATTCTCCAATCTAATTTTTTATAAAGTTGTAATCTTATATTTTATATTATTAATAAAGTTTTTTAAGTTCTTCTTCATCTATTTTGAAAGTATGTTTCTGTTCTGGGAATGAGCAGTTTTCAACTTCTTCTATATATTCACATATAGCATCTCTCATAACTTTACCAGTATTAGCATACTGTTTAACGAATTTTGGAACGAAGTCGTCAAACATTCCAAGCATATCCTGATAAACAAGTATCTGTCCGTCGCAATCAACACCAGCACCGATTCCTATAGTAGGGATTGAAACAGCTTCAGTTATTAATTTTGCTATTGCGGCAGGAACACCTTCAAGTACTATTGAGAAAGCTCCAGCTTCTTCAAGAAGTTTAGCGTCTTCTATTAATTGTCTAGCTGCTTCTTCAGTTTTTCCCTGAACTTTGAATCCACCAAATGCGTTAACAGACTGAGGAGTAAGTCCTAAATGTCCCATAACTGGTATCTGAGCATCTACTATCGCTTTAACCTGTTTAGCTACAGTTGCTCCACCTTCAAGTTTAACTGCGTGTGCGCCACCTTCTTTTACGATTCTACCTGCATTTCTTACAGCATCTTCTATAGATACATGGTATGAAAGGAATGGCATATCTCCAACTATTAATGCATTTTTAGCACCTTTTTTAACTGCTCTAGTGTGGTAGATTATGTCTTCAACAGTAACTCCAAGAGTATCTTCATCTCCTTTGATAACCATACCAAGAGAGTCACCAACTAATATTCCGTTTATTCCGCAGCTATCTATTATTTTAGCCATTGAATAGTCGTATGCAGTTAACATACTTAATTTTTTACCTTCTTCTTTTGCTTTTTTGAATGATAATACAGTGTTTTTCATTATTCTATTCCTCCGAGTAATTTTAAAAGTTCGCTATATTTTTCTGATGATTGTACAAGCTTTTCAAGAGAGTCTTTGTTTTCACCAAATTCTCTTTCAGCTTTAAGTTTTAATAAATTCATAGAAAGATTTTTATATATTTCTATATCACTATCCTTTAATACAGATAGATGTTTTTCTACAGGAGATACATCACCTCTAGCAACAGGTCCTGTCAAGGAAAGTCTATATCCTTTTTCTTTTATATTGTTTATATTTCCTGTAATAAGAGGGTAAAGTGCTTCAAAAGCTTCAGTTTCAGAAAGTCCCAAATCTGTTAGATATCCAGTTCCAATATTGAAAAGAGATAGAGCTAGATTTGAAACAACTACACTTGCTAAATGGTACTTAGCAGATGAATCTGATCCTCTAGTGAAGTATTTATTGCCTAAAGAATCCATAAGTTTTATAACATCTGAGTCCTTAGATACATTTTTACCTTCTACAGAGAAATATACGTTATTTAATTGTTCTAAGTCTGTGAATTTATTAGAAAATGCAAACATTGGATGTATAGAATAGATTGATGCACCTGAATTTTCTGCACTAGAAAGAACATCTGATGGAATAGAGCCACTTGTATGGCAAACTGATTTTCCAGTCAGATTGTATTTTGAGATTTGATTGTTTATTTCTGAAATTATGTCGTCGGGAGTTGTAATTATTATAATATTACTTTTATTGATTAAATCTTCTAAGTTTGAAAAAGCTATAGAGTCTGTTAGACTAGCAGCTTCGTTTAATGAATCTGGATTACGTCCGTAAAAACCAGAGATATTTATATTTTTATTTTTAAAATATCTAGCGAGTGAAACGCCAACTTTTCCAGGTCCGATAAATCCTATAGACATAATGGTATCACCTCCAAACTAGTGTGATCCAAATCCCGATTTTCAGAAATATTTTTTAATGCTTAAAAATAGGTACAGTTCTATAATATAGATACTATCCAAATAATATTTTAGCACCATAATTATTCAATAACAATATGAAGGAACAAAGTAACGTTGTCAAAAGAAATATAAATTATAACTATTATTGAATAAATAAAAATTTGAACTTATGATAGAAACAACTTTTTTTATTTTTCCTTGATGAAAGTATTTGTTTATGATATCATAGTATAGTAATTCACAATGACATTTTTAATAAAAAGTGTTTTTTGATAATTAAATACGGTTATAATTTTGCTGTACTAGATGGGGAGGTAGCGGCACCCTGTAACCTGCAATCCGCTATAGCAGGGTTGAACTCCATCTGGAGGATTTGTAATTGAAGTGCAGTCTTTATTTACTTGGTGTTGACGCTCAGGTCCTGGGCAATGGAAGCTTGTGAATCCCGTCAGATCTGGAAGGAAGCAGCGGTAAGCAATCCCTTCTGTGTGACTCAGGGATGCCTTGGCTGAGCTAAGTGATAAGGCAACGGCTTTGAGGAAAAGACGATAGATGGTGTACAGCTTATTTTTTTAATAGCAAATCCCTTATTATATTAATGAAGGGATTTTTTTTATTCTTATATTACAAATAGTAATAATGGATAAATTTAGAAGAAATTATGATATTTTGATTAAACAATAATTTATTATAAAGGGGTGTGGTATATGCATAAGGCATTGTACAGAGAATATAGACCTCAAAAGTTTTCTGATGTTGTAGGACAGGAACATATTATTAGAACATTAAAAAATGAGATAATGTCGGGAAATATTGCACACGCATACATGTTCAGTGGGACAAGAGGTACTGGTAAAACTACAGCAGCAAAGATTTTTGCTAGAGCTGTAAACTGTTTAAATCCTAAAGATGGGGAGCCATGTAATGAGTGTGAGTCTTGTAGAGCGATATTAAATGATAGCACTGTAGATATTTTTGAGATAGATGCAGCGTCAAATAATAGCGTCGATGATGTTAGAGAGATTAGGGAGAGTGTAAAATATACTCCAGCAAATTCTAAATACAAGGTATATATTATAGACGAGGCTCATATGCTTTCAAAAGGTGCTAGTAACGCGCTTTTAAAGACAATTGAAGAGCCACCAGAGTATGTAGTGTTTATTTTTGCAACTACAGAGCCTAATAAGATGATTCCTACAGTTCTTTCTAGATGTCAGAGATTTGATTTTAAGAGAATTACTGTAGAAGAGATGAAAGAAAGAATGAGATACATATGCTCTAAAGAGGGAGTAGAAGTCGAGGAAGATGCACTTTCTGTTATAGCGAGAAACTCTCAGGGAGCACTTAGGGATGCGCTTAGTATTTTGGATAGATGTATTTTATTTGGAGATAAGCATTTAAAATACGAGGATGTTGTTGAAATTCTGGGTATTGTAAATGTAGATGAGATATTTGGCTTAGCAGATGATATTATAACGCACAATGTTGCAGCCGCACTTAAGAAGATAGATTCGTTTATTTCTATTGGTAAGGATATAGAGATTTTATCGTCTGAGCTACTTGAGCATATGAGAAATCTTATGATATGTTTAGCAGCTGGAGATAGTGCTAAAGAAATTATATCTGTTTCAGATGATGAGTTTGATAGAATGAAAAAAAGCATAGAAAATACAGATATTGATAATGTCATAAGAATTATAAATATTTTATCTGAGATTCAGAATAATTTAAAATACGCTACAGATAAGAGAACAATTTTTGAAGTAGGTATTATCAAGACTATTAAGCCTACTTATGATACAAATAAGGAAGCTCTTGAAGAGAGGGTTAAATATTTAGAGAAGATTATAGAAAGTGGCAATATAACAGTTTCTACAAGAAAAGCTGAGCTTTTAGATGGTGAAGATGTTTCTGATGAGGCTGAAGAAGAAATTGTTAAACCTAAAAAATCTAAGACGTCTCAGAGTAAGTCTAGCTCTAAGAAGTCCAAGAAATACGAAGAGATGAAGAGTGAAGACCTTAAAAAGATTGAGCGGCTTTGGGATAAGATTCTTGATAAGATGAAACAGGATAGAAAGATGCCTGTTAGAGCAATGCTTCTTGAAAAGAAAAATCTTAAAGAACACAATGGTGTGCTGTATATAATTTTTGGCGAAAAATTTGCTTTTGCTAAGAAGAGTTTGAGCGACCATGGAAATTCAGAGTATATAGAAAGTGTTGTTAAGGATATTGTTCATAAGAATTTTTCAGTTAAGGTTATTTTAGAGTCTGAAGCTGATATGATAAATATGGATATTGAAAAAGAAGAAGATAAGGGAGAGGAGCTACTAAAACAGGTTGTAGATCCGGAGCTTATTGAGGTAAGGGATAGTATGGACGAAGAATAAAATTTATTATTATTGCTTAAAGGTTGAATAAGTAATAAAATAAATTATGACTGAATTAGTACTGCTGATATAATCAGCTTACATAGAATATAATAAATAGAATAAATAATTTTTAATTAGGAGGAATTTGGAATGGCTAAAAAAGGATTCCCAGGTGGAATGCCTGGTATGGGCGGAATGAACATGAATAAAATGTTAAAACAGGCTCAGAAAATGCAGGAAGATATGGCAAAAGCTCAGAAAGAGTTAGAAGAAAAAGAAGTGGAAGCATCAGTTGGTGGAGGAGCTGTTACTGTTAAGGTAAACGGTAAGAAAGAACTAGTTTCTATAAGTATAAAAGAAGAAGTTGTAGATCCAGATGATGTTGAAATGTTAGAGGATTTAGTTTTAAGTGCTGTTAATGAGGCTCTTAGAAATATAGATAATCTTCAGGCTAATCAGATGAACAAACTTACAGGTGGAATGAATATACCAGGATTATTCTAGGTGATATGATGCAGGTATATACAGAACCGATTACTAGATTAATAGAGGAATTTTCAAAATTACCTGGAGTTGGAAGAAAGACAGCTCAGAGATTAGCTTTTCATGTTGTTAATATGAATAATAACGATGTTGAAGCATTGGCAAAGGCTATTGTCGATGCAAAGAGAGAGATTAGATACTGCTCGATTTGTTGTAATATAACAGATACAGATCCATGCAGTATGTGTTCAAATAAAAATAGAGATAAGAGTGTTATTTGTGTTGTTGAGGACCCAAGAGATGTGGCAGCTATGGAGAGAACTAAGGACTATAATGGTCTTTATCATGTTCTTCATGGGGTTATTTCTCCAATGGATGGTGTGGGGCCAGATATGATTAAGATTAAGGAACTTTTGGTTAGACTTTCTAATCAGGATGTTAAAGAGATAATTATGGCTACCAATCCAACAGTTGAAGGTGAGGCTACAGCTATGTATATTGCTAGACTTGTTAAACCTATGGGTATAAAGGTCACTAGAATTGCACATGGGCTACCAGTAGGTGGGGATTTAGAGTATGCAGATGAGGTTACAATTTCAAAGGCACTTGAAGGAAGAAGAGAGATATAATGAATATCGGAAAAGAATACGATTTTGATGAAGGTTTAGCTATGGATATTATCACTAAAAAGAGAGTGAATAAACCAAAGCAGAAGGCATCTTCTAAGAAGAAGTATAAGAATGTTGAGGGTTCTTTTAGAAATAATGCTAAGAATTATCAGTATGATTATGAAGAGGATTATTATGAACCTGAGAATAAATAGTTTTAAATTTGAATAGTGTTAGATATTAAGAAAGGGACTGTTATCTATTAAGATTTCAGTCCCTTTTTTTAGTTATTCTGTTCTTTTATTGCTTCTTCGTTTTCTATTATTTCCTGAGATAGGTTGGCTATGTTTTGAGCTGAGTTTACTTTTTTGATAGATTCGATATTTTTCTTTAGAAGCTCAACTCTTTCAGGATAGTCTAGTAATACTTTTACTAGTACTGGTAGTGTGTATTTTTTTGTTACTCTTATTACAGCGCCACAGTTTGAAAGGAAGTCTAGGTTTTCTTCTTCTTGTCCTGGTATGTAATAAGGTACTATCATAGGAATTCCTTTAAGTAATGTTTCTGTAGTAGTTAGTCCACCGGGTTTTGTGACTATTAAGTCTGCAGCATATAGTATGTCATTCATTTTATCTGTAAATCCAAGAACCTGTACATTTTTGTTGTGTTCTGTTGTGGCTAATCTTCTATCAATTTTTTCTTTTAAGGCTTTGTTTCTTCCAGTTATTACTAAAATTTGGAAATCTCTATTTATTTCCAAAAGTTCGTCTAGTGTTTCTTTTATGTTTCCTGCTCCAAAGCTACCACCCATTAAGACTATTGTCTTCTTTTCAGGATTTAGGTTTAATTCATTTAAGATAGTTTCTTTATCTCTGTGAAGTAAGAAAGATTTTTCCACTGGTATTCCATATGGTTTTATTTTTTCTGGTTCTTCCCCTTCAGATACTAAAAGTTCTTTTACATATTCATGTCCTACTATATAGTAGTCTATTTCGTTTTGTATATGTGTTGAGTGAACTGTGTAATCTGTAAGTATAGAAATTAATGGTGGTACTTCTACGGGATCTTCAGACCAATGGAAGTAGCTAGAAAGTTCTTCTATTTCATTAGATGAGTTTTCTGCAAGTTTTTTATCGTTCGATATTTTTTTTAGTTTACACAATGCAATCATAGGGAATGGATGTGTCCCTATAATTAGGCTAGGTTCTTCAGTTTTTATTAAAGTTTTTAATTTTCTTGCTAATAAAGATGTTAGAGGATTGTCTTTGTATTCGTTTTTTGAAACAAGCTCTGAATCTGAAAGTCTATATATACTTCCATAAGCTTCTGGAGTGTACATAGCAGATTTTTCGTATCCTCTTGATATTAACTTATCAGTAAAACTATTTATCAATTTTAAGCTGTCTATTATTTTACATTCAATTGGTTCACCATTTATATTTTTTAATTCAAGTTCTTCTTGAATTGCTTTAGCAGCGCGGTTATGTCCACCACCTGTAGAAGCTGACATAATAAGTACTTTTTTCATAAAATCCTCCTATATTTCAACAAATAGATTAATTTTATAAAAGTATTTGCTGATTAAAAATAGACATTTTACTTGTCTAAAAATATTTTTATTCATTAATTCAATATTAAATCTAATACAATAATAAAAAAATTACAAGTAATATGAACGAAATATCATATTGGAAAAATAGAAGTTTTTAAGTGTAAAATAAATAATTTTAAAAAAGATAAAAAAAGTTTTAAAAAAGTGTTGACGTAAAATGTGAAAGCTGATATTATAATACTTGTCCTTGAGAGAGGGCAAGAAAATAAAAAACAAAACGAAAGTTTTAAATGAACTTTGAAAACTGAACAGCAGATATATTTAGTTCGAACA
>NZ_JBLOUI010000054.1:0-14906 GCF_047807365.1 Peptacetobacter sp. AB800
CGCCTATGCTTCGCAGCATAAACCTTGCAAGTCACTATCAAGTTCATTGGTAGCTACGCCTTTTATGGACTTTCACCACAGATTAATAGCATGCCCGTCATACCGAAAAAAAGCTGTTGCAAAATATGCAACAGCCATTATTTTCCTTATTTACTTAACTGAGCCACTACTTCATCGTATTCTGGAGCACCTAAGAAGTTCTGTATAAGAACTAACTGTGCATTTGGATTACTATGAGCAGCTCTTTCTCCTAACTCATTATGAGTAACTACCATATCTGCGTCTGCTGGTATTGAAGAAACTGGAGCATGAACAACTTCTATATCTTCTATTCCCGCTTCTTTTAATTTCTTACGAAGAACTGTTGCACCCATTGCACTTGATCCCATACCTGCATCACAAGCGAAAACTATTTTATGTACTTCTGAAGCTGATTTAACTTCTGCTGTTTCAACTTTTGTTCCTTTGCTTTCAGCTTTCATATCACTTACTTTTTTCTGTGATTCTTCTAAATCTGCATCTTTACCTGCGAATTTTAATATTGGTAATGCAACTGCAAATGATACTGCTGTAGCTGCTGCAACACCTGCTAATACTGGAAGGTATCCACCTTTTGGACACATTGCAAGTATAGCTATTATACTACCTGGAGATGCTGGAGCTGTTAATCCTGCACCTAACATACTATTTACGAATACACCTGTTGCTCCACCAGCTATTGCTGCTAATATTAAAACTGGATTCATTAATATATATGGGAAGTATATTTCATGTATACCACCTAAGAAGTGTATAACTACTGCACCTGGTGCTGAACTTTTTGCTGATCCTTTACCTGCTAAGCAGTATGCAAGAAGTATTCCAAGACCTGGTCCTGGATTTGATTCAAGTAGGAAGAATATTGATTTACCAACTTCTTCAACCTGCTGTATTCCCATTGGAGAGAATATACCATGATTTATTGCATTGTTTAAGAATAATACTTTTGCTGGTTCTATAAGTATACTTGCTAATGGAAGGAGTCCTCTCTGTACGAAGAAATTAACCCCTGCTTCCATTGCTGAGTTTAACATTTCAACAAGTGGAGTTACACCTAAAAGTGCAACTGCTGCTAATATTGCACCTAATATACCTAGTGAGAAGTTGTTTACAAGCATTTCAAATCCTGCTTTAACTTTTCCTTCTATTGCCTGGTCAAATTTTTTCATAACCCAAGCTGATAAAGGTCCCATTATCATTGCACCCATAAACATTGGAATATCAGCACCTACTATAACACCCATAGTAGCTATTGCACCTATTACTCCTCCTCTTTCACCGTGTACCATTTTTCCACCAGTATATGCTATTAATAGTGGAAGTAAGAATGTAGACATTGGAGATACCAATGCTGCTAGTCTTTCATTTGGAGCCCATCCAGTTTCTATGAATAAGGCTGTTATAAGTCCCCATGCTATGAACGCTCCTATTACTGGCATTACCATTCCACTAAGGAAACGTCCCATTACTTGAATTTTTTCTTTCATAAAATCATACCACCCTTCGATTGTTCCTTTTTTAGTATTTATTATTTCGATTTTTCTATGTAGTATGATTGGCCAATCACTTTTTCTTTTCTTGATTTTATTATAAGGTGTTGTGATATCGTTTTCAATTTAAACTAATGACACTTTTGGCATTGTGCACTAGTGACATTTTATAAGTTTTCTGTTTTTCCAATGCTTTCGTCTTTTTTAATTTATTAAACATGACATCGTTTGTCATGATTTAAATGTTATAATTAATTGTAGTAATAATAAGATTTAGATTATTTTTTTTATTTATTATATTATTTTTTAATTTGGAGGAATTTATATGGATAAAACTTTTATAAATTTAACACTAGATAATATAGATAGTGAACATATTTGCTGTGCAATTTCAGATAAAAAACATCAAAATGGAGTATCTTGTAAAAAGGATTGGTTAAAAAGTCAGTTTAACAGCTCTCATGTTTTTAGGAAATTAAATGAGAGAGGGAAAGTTTTTATTGAGTACTGTGATATTGAAGATGCGTGGGTTCCTATTTTAGGAGAAAATTTTGTATATATTCACTGTCTTTGGGTTGCTGGATCTTCTAAAGGCAACGGATACGCAAATGAGCTTTTAAATTATTGTATAGAAGATGCTAAGAATAGAGGGAAATCTGGTATATGTGTTCTTAGCTCAAAGAAAAAGAAACCTTATTTATCTGATAAGAAATTTTTTGCTAAGTATGGATTTAGGGTTTTAGATTCTATAAACAACGAGTATGAGCTTTTAGGCTTAACTTTTTATGATACTGATATTCTTGATAAAAATATTCCTCATTTCTCTGATCCCGCTAAGAAAATGAGTATAGATGAAGATGTTTTGACTATATACTACTCTCATCAATGTCCGTTTGTTGTGAATTCTATTGAGGAAGTACGTAGTTATTGCTCTGAAAACAATATTGATGTAAATATTATTTTAGTTGATTCTCTTGAAAAAGCTAAGAATCTTCCTTGTGTGTTTAATAACTGGGCTGTATTTTTAAACGGTAAGTTTGAATCGTGCAGCTTACTAAATAAAAATTCTTTAAAGAAGTTATTGAATAGCAAATAATAATAACTAATTTTTTTAATATTGGAGAGGTAAAGTTATGAGTGACAGTAGACTTTTTAAAATTTTATATTACCTTTTAAAAAACGGAACTACTACAGTTAAAGAGCTTGCCGAGATATTTGAGGTTTCTACCAGAACTATCCACAGAGATATTGATTCTCTAAGCTCTGCAGGTATTCCAATATGCACAAGTAGAGGTCGACATGGTGGAGTTTATATAATGAATAATTTCATATTAGATAAATCAGTATTTTCAGCAGAAGAAAGAGAGCAAATTTTAACTGCTATCAATGATTTTTCTTTTATCTTGGATGAAGATACCAACGATCTTTTAAACAAACTATCTGCTATTTTCAATACAAATGCTAGAAATTGGATTGAAGTTGATTTATCTAATTGGCGTTATAACAAGCCTTCTCAGGATATTTTTAATAGTATAAAGTTTGCAATACTAGACAAGAAGATTATTTCTTTCGAATATTATAGTAAAGGTAATTCAACTTATAGAAAAATAGAGCCTATTAAATTGCTTTTCAAAAGCTATAATTGGTATATTTATGGATTTTGCCTTTTGAGAAATGATTATAGACTTTTCAAGCTTTCCAGGATAAATAACTTGAAAGTTTTAGATGATAAATTTGAGAGATGTGATGAAACAAGCTCTATTGTAGATAATGCTTTTTATAATCAAAACCTTGTTCCTGTAAAGCTAATGTTTGATAAGAGTGTTTCGTATAGAGTTTTTGATGAGTTTGATAAATCTGAGATAGAGATTGACGATGAATTCTTGATTGTAAATACTAATCTTCCTTCAAATGATTATCTTTTCTCCTATCTACTCTCTTTTGGTCCTAATGTCGAACTATTGGAACCTTATGATTTGAGAGAAGAGTTTAAAAAAGTTATAAAAGAAATTTTTAGGAAATATTTTACTTTATAAGACATAAGTTGTCATATTTACTTTTATATAATTTAATATATAAATTTTTAAATTATATAAATGGAGGAAGTATATAACATGAAACTAGAATGGCGAAAACACGAAAAGGAAATATATAATATCAAGAAAGTACCTACTCTTTTGGATGTATGTACTCAAAATTTTATTATGATAGGTGGCAAAGGAAATCCAAACGACGAGGAATTTTCTGAAAAAGTATCTGCTCTTTTTTCTTTGGCTTATGCTATAAAAATGGATTATAAAAAATCACATCAAGTAAAAGACATTGATACTGATGAGATTGCAGATTATGTTGTTTATCCTCTTGAAGGAATTTGGAAAGTTTCTCAAGATAATTCGACTAAAAATAATTGCTGCAATGAATTTGATAAGAATAATTTAGAATATACAATTATGATTAGACAGCCTGATTTTATAACAGAAGATGATTTTAAATCAGCAGTTGATAAAGTGTCCAAAAAGAAGCCTAATGCTTTTTATAAAGATATTTATTTTGATTCTATGAATGATGGTAAATCTGTAAATATTTTACACGTTGGCTCGTATGACGATGAAAACTCTTCTTTTAAGAAGATGGACTTATTCTGTAAGGAAAATGGATTGACTAGAAAATATGATTGGCATAGGGAGATTTATTTAAGTAATTCTAATAGAACTGAGGAGAGTAAATTGAAAACTATTTTAAGATATTGTATAAAATAAATCAAAATTTACCGAATATCTATTTTAAGAGCAGCAAAGAGTATATAGACAAAATCTTCTCCAGGCTTCGACGTGTGTGTGAGTAACATACTTTGTTGTATTTAAAATACACGTCTGCAGATTGTCGAGTGATTTTGTCTATATACTCATATGCTGTAGCTTATAAATAGCTTTGTAAAGTTTTGATTTAATCATCCTTTAGCAAGCTAGTAAATTTATAACATATTGAAACAAAAGGACTTGTTGAAAATATTACATCGGTTATCCACAGGTTCTGCTCAAATCGAATTTTATAGGGATAATATCTAACTTAGTGGATTGAAGTGCATAGACAAAACTCTCTCGACAATCTGGAGACGTGAGGAATTTTTGCAACAGAACTATTTACTTGTACACACGTCGAAGCTGGAGAGGAGTTTGTCTATGTCTTCAATCCCTGAGAGAAATTAACGTATAAATTTTGATTTATCTCTTTTTATAAACCTTCTTAGGATAGTAATCCTTCTCTATCTTCATAACAAAATAGACCATAAGCCAAATTGTTTCAAAAATAGTCCCAATAATAGGAATAAATACCAAAAGCATATTCTTATAGAAAATACTTGGAATAAGTGGAATCCCTATCAAAATAAACACTACTCCATAAATGATAAATAATCTTCCAACTGCTTTATTAAATCCTATAACATCTTCAACCTCTGGAACATCAAAGTTCGCCCAAAATCCTACCTGTTTCTTAGATCTATAATCGTAAATTCCTATCCCTACAAACAACAATCCACAGATTACCCAAATAACAAAGCCCATTATTTCCATATCTATCACCCCTTTAGGTTTAAATATCTTATTCTATAGAATTTATAATCTCTTTAGCAAAATCAATCAATAACTTAGATTTTTCACCAAAGTTATTTTCATCTATATCGACTTTTCTAATATAAATATCCATTATATTTTTTTCATAATCAGAACAAACATCTCTAACTTTCTCAAAATCAGACTTTCTTCTAAGATATATCCCCTCATCTAAAAATAACTTCGCCTGAATTGTAAAGAAAGCCATTTTATAAAGACCTTTTAACATCTCTATATCCTTAGCATGAAGATAATTATGCGCAGCAGAATGATAAATCATACAAGCACTATCTCTTACTGATTTATTTATATCATCTATAGTTACCTTTTCTATTATTTCATCTAAACTACCATAAATAGAAACTGTGTCCATGCAGAACTGAAATAATTCGCACTTATTCCAATTACTTATCTCATCATATCCAGATACAAAACCGCATAAAAGATCTCTATTTTCTATGTTTTTAACACAATTCTCATATCTAACTAAATCTTCAAATTCCATCTTATCTAGAATCATAACTACATCTATATCACTAGTTTCTCTAGCTTCATTTCTAGCTCGGCTTCCCTGAATTCCAACAAATTTTACTCTATCGCCAAACTCATCTACTACTATATCTTTATATTTTTCAATCCAATTTTTAGTCCAATCTGAAAGAAGTTCTCTATTTTCACTATATTTTCTATACATTTCTAAAATCGAAATTTCTTTACCTTTCAAATCTATCACCTCTTTCAAATTAATAGCTTTTTAAATCAATCTATCTTCTATGTTTAGAATATTTCATATTAGAGTAGTCCCCTTCTTTTTTAGCTTTCTGCTCTTCTATTTCTATCTCTACTCTCTTTAAAAAATCCTGTAGTTCCAGATTAAATACTTCCGGTCTTTCTATTTGTAAATTGTGCCCAGCCATATCCACAACAGAAATACTGCATCTTTTGTAGTCTTCTGAAATTTTTAATAAATCTCTATAACCAACACTGTTATCCTGTCTTCCACATAGTATCGTAACTGGCTGATCAAATCTCATATTCTGTACTTTTTCATCAACATCAAATGGGAACCGGTAATTTCTACTAAGCTGATTTAAGAATTTAGAATCAGCTATTTTCAACCCACATAATATTTCATTCTTATATCTTTCATATGTGTACTCATTTACTATTACAGCATTTTTCATAAATTCCTTAAAATCTTCATCATCTTTATTTTCTTCATAGAATTTATCATCCATAAATTTTAGGTTGCTTCTGCTTATATCCATTTTGCTATAATCTGACAGTATAAGTGGGCATATTAAAAACATTCCATATACTCTGTCCGTAAATCTAGACAATATCCCTCTTGTAAGATATCCTCCATAAGATTCTCCAGCAATCATAAATTTTTCTCCAGCAACTATTACAGAAATAAACTCGCAAAGCATATCCAAGATAGAGTTTGATGAGCTTATCCAACTTGCAGACTCTGATTTACCCATTCCTGGTAAATCTATATATATTCTTTTGTATCCATCATATTTTTCCATAACTGGCTCCATGCAGCCCTTCATAAGCTCTTTATCACATTCAAACCCATGAATCATGAAAAATGGGATACCTTCTCCTATACATTCGTAATGAATATTTATTCCTCTATAATTAAAATACATTGAAACTTTCCCCTTACCTCTTAAAATTAAAACCAAATTTAATAATTATAAAACTTACTTGCTCCAAGACATTAAAAATTCTACCTCATCGTTGTCCTCTTCTATATTTTTATCTACAACAACGAATCCTTCCCTTTTGTAAAATTCTATTGCCCTCGTATTTTTCTCGTAAACACTAAGATTTAGTTCTTCTCTTTTCTCTTTGATAAAATCTAAAAGACTTTTTCCTATACCTTTAGATTTATTATTACCTTTCACAAATATTCCGGCTATATAATTCTCCATAAGACCTACAAACCCTTTAATTTCTCCGTCTTCCTCAAATACATATAGCTCGGCACTAGGCATCATCTCTTTTACCATATCAAAATTATTTCTCCAATAATTTTCATCGATAAAATTGTGAGCCTCTATGTTGGTATTTACCCAAATTTCCATTATATTATCCAAATCTTTTGATTTATATTCTCTTATATTATCTATTTTCATTCTTCCTAAATATCTCCTAAATTTTTTCTTTATTAATATTTTTTATATTTAAATAACAACAGTATCACTCTAATCTCTTTAATTATATCATTTGATATAGATTTTTACTATATATTCAGATTATTTTAGAAAGTATTTCATTTGAATTTTAAAATAAAAAAAAGTTAGGCATTACTTAAAACGCCTAACCTTTTTTCATTATTTATCTTTAATTTTTAAAATCAAAATTTTATTCCGTTATTAATCAGATTTATTTTGTCTTTTTTTGTGTATTATCTTACGCTGAAATGGACCTATCTTCTGCTCTTCATTTCTATCATATCGCCATATACTGGTGTAGGCATTCCGAATCCACCAGATACGTCAACAACCTGTCCTGTTGTGAATGCTCCATCATCACTAGCAAAGTATAATACTGTTCCTGCTATTTCTTCTGGAGTTGCCATTCTCTTTATAGGAGTATGTTTTAAGAAGAATTCTTTGAAATCATCACTTAAGTTATCGCTTACTGCGTCAGTTGCTGTCATTCCTGGAAGTACAGCATTGCATCTTACGTTATCTCTAGCTGCATGAGTAGCTATTATTTTTGTTAAGTAGTTTATTGCTGCTTTACTTGTTCCGTAAGCTATCTGAGATATATCTGGACATATACCACCTACTGAAGATATATTTATTATGCTTCCTCCACCGTTTTTAGCCATATGAGGTATTACAGCCTGAGAAGTTATAAATACACTTGCTAAATTTAAATCTATAGTTTTTATAAATGTTTCATATTCAGTTGCTTTTATATCTAAGTCTTTTTTAGGATTAGATGTACCAAAGTTGTTAACTAATACGTCTATTCTTCCTTCTTTTGCTATTACTTCATCTACCATAGTCTGATATGATTCTTTTTCTGTTGCATCATTATACACTATATCTACTTTGCATCCTTCAGCATTTAATCTATCAGCCACACCCTGAGCTCTTTCTAGATTTCTTGCACCCATATATACTTTTGCTCCTTCTCTTGCAAATCTTTCTACACAAGCAAGACCTATACCTCTTGTTGATGCTGTTATAAGAACTACTTTACCTTCTAATCTCATTTTAAAGTCCTCCTTAAATTGAAGTTATAATTTTTCGTGAAATAAAATCACTCTCATCTACAATTATACCCACTCCAATTAAGAGCTTAACGACAAATAATGACAAAATTAAAACAATTGAGATACCGTTTTCTATATATAATACAACAAATTTGTTAAATTATTAGTGTTAATATTCCATAAGTTGCAAATGCTACAATCCAAGCTAAAACGCACTGCCATACAACTACTCCAATTGCCCATTTTACACCTAATTCTCTTTTTATAGATGCTACTGCTGCAACACAAGGAGTGTATAATAGACAGAATACTAATAATGATCCAGCTCCAGCAGTTGTAAGTGTTTTTAATAATGCATCTGTGCTTCCGAAAAGAACTGTTAATGATGATACAACACTTTCTTTAGCTAAGAATCCAGATATTAGAGATGTAGTTATTCTCCAATCCCCAAATCCTACTGGAGTAAATATTGGAGCCATCATTCCTGCTATGTGAGCAAGTATACTCTGCTGTGAGTCGGCTACCATGTTGAAATTGTAGTCGAAGTTCTGTAAGAACCATATAACCATTGTTGCTAAGAATATTACTGTAAATGCTCTCTGTAGGAAATCTTTTGATTTATCCCATAGTAAGTGCATTATATTTTTAGCTGCAGGTAATCTATAGTTTGGAAGCTCCATAACAAAAGGAACTGCCTCACCTTTAAACATTGTCTTTTTCATTAATAAAGCCATTAATATTCCAAGAGCCATTCCAAGTACATAAAGCAATATCATTACTAATGCTCCATTATCTGGGAAGAATATCGCTGTAAAGAATGCATATATCGGTAATTTAGCTGTACAGCTCATGAAAGGTGTTAATAGTATAGTTACCTTTCTATCCCTCTCTGAAGGCAATGTACGGCTCGCCATGACCCCAGGAACAGTACATCCAAAGCCTATTAACATAGGTACTATACTTCTTCCAGATAATCCTAGTTTTCTAAGAAGCTTATCCATTATAAATGCAACCCTAGCCATATATCCACTATCTTCTAGGATTGATAAGAAGAAGAATAGTGTAACTATTATCGGTAGGAAACTAAGCACTCCACCTACACCGTTGAATATACCCTCTATTATAAGTGAGTGTAGTGCATCATTTACATTAGAATTTGTAAGGAATTGATCTACAACCTCTGTCAATGAGGCTATTCCCATTTCCAATAATCCCTGTAAGAAACTTCCTATTACATTAAATGTAAGCCAGAATATTATTCCCATTATTCCTATAAATATCGGTATTCCTGTATATTTTCCTGTTAGAAGCTTGTCTATTTCCTTACTTCTAACTCTTTCCCTACTCTCTTTTGGTTTTATAACTGTAGCATCGCATACAGATAGTATAAATTCAAATCTCATCTTAGCTATAGAAGCAGATGCATCCAGTCCTGTTTCTTCTTCTATCTGTTTTACGATATCGTTTAATATTCTTTTTTCTGTGTCTGAAAGCTCAAGTTCTTCTAAAATTCTATTATCACCTTCAACAATTTTTGTCGCAGCAAATCTAACTGGTATGTTCTTTTCTTCTGCGTGGTCCTCTATTAAATGCATAACTGCATGTAATCCTCTGTGTAATTCCCCTTTTGGAGTACAGAAATCATGTCTTAGAGGCTGTTCTTGGTATTTTGCAACGTGAACAGCGTGTCTAGTTAGCTCATCTATCCCTTCATTCTTAGCTGCTGAAATAGGGACAACTGGCACACCTAGTAGCTCTTCTAAATCACTTACCAATACAGAACCGTCATTTTTCTTTAGCTCATCCATCATATTAAGAGCTACAACCATCGGTATGTCTAACTCTAGTAGCTGCATTGTTAAGTATAAATTTCTTTCTATGTTTGTAGCATCTAGTATATTTATTATTCCTTTAGGTTTATTATTTAATAAAAATTCCCTTGTTACTATTTCCTCGCTACTATATGGTGACATAGAGTATATTCCAGGTAAGTCTGTTATCAATGTATTGCTATAACCTCTTATAACACCGTCTTTTCTATCTACTGTAACCCCTGGGAAGTTACCTACGTGCTGGTTTGATCCTGTTAACTGGTTAAATAATGTTGTTTTTCCACAGTTCTGATTTCCGACAAGTGCAAATGTAAGAACTTCATCGTCTGGTAGAGGATTTTCTGTTTTCTTATCGTGATATTTTCCGTCCTCACCATAGCCTGGATGGTCTTTCTCTATATTAAGAACTTTCTTTATCTTCATATCTTCTAAGTTTTCATCTTTTTTAGCTCTATGGTGATGATTTTCTATTATTTCTATTTTTTCCGCATCTGCTAGTCTTATTGTCAGCTCATATCCATGAATTTTTAGCTCTATAGGATCTCCCATAGGCGCGTATTTAACAACACTTACTTCTACTCCTGGAATCAATCCCATGTCTAAGAAGTGCTGTCTTAACTGACCTTCTCCACCAACTGACACTATTTGGGCGCTTTTCCCGATTGGTAAATCTTTTAATGTCATATTTCCTTTTCCTTTCTAAATCTTTAACTTTTGTTGAATCTCTACTGCTATAATATATACCTTTTGAGAACTTTTTTCAACAAAAAAATCACACCTATTACAGTGTGATTTTTAATCGGCAAGTTTGTATCCCTTTGATCAATTCTTTATTTTACTTTATGGTTTTATTTTTATTTTTAGTTTTTATTTACAAGGTCTAAGCTTATATCTCCGTCAACTGTGTACATTTCTAATGAATGTTTAGGATCTTTAGCTTTCCATACATAAGAACTATTGCTTGAATATTCGTCTTCTGAAGTGCTTCCACCTAAATTCTGTTTAACTACACCAGCTGTAGTATCTGCATTTATATTCATATGATCTAAATCTTCTTTCATAAATTTAGCACTTAAATCACCTGTTGATGATTCTAAGACAGTTTTTCCTTCAAATTTACTTTCTGTTGAAGTTATATTACCGTCAGATACTTCTACACCAGAATCTTTTATTAAACATCTAGTTAAATCTACATCACCTGAAGATAATTTTATTTTTAATTCTTTAGAGTGTAAATCTTCAACAGTTATTTTCCCTGAAAGTAGGTCTACTTTTGTTTTCTTTAATTCTGCTCCTTCTGGAACGTATATTGTTATATTATTTTTAACTTCTTTTTTATCTGTTGATTCATCTTTATTTGCGTCGGCATTGTCTTTTTTGTCTTTATCTGTTTTAGTGTCTTTCTGTTCGAAGTCTCCTTCTTTATTTGGATCGTCTCTTCTCTTGTCTTTTATAATTAATTTATCCCCGTTATCGCCTTCTGTTTTATAGACAAGCGGATCCTTTCCATTTTTGCCTTCAAAATTGTAAGACATATAGAATTTGTTGTCTTCTGATCTTTTTATATTTATATTTGCGTCTAATACATCAGCTTTGATTTCTTTTAAATCATTTAAAGCTATGTGGTCATCAGAATATTCTTTTAAGTCTTCAGTTTTTTCTTCTTTTTTTACACTAGGTTCGCCTGAGTGATTTTTTCCGAATTTATCTCTCATTCCATATCCTACAGCCCCTATAATACATATTGCACAAACCATTGCTACAGCTTTTTTGTTCATAACTATCATCCCTTTTCAGTATAATTTTATGCTTATTATTTAATACCCCTGTTTTAAAGCTCTGTAAGTTATTGTATTTCATATAGAAACTTTACTGCACAAGCTGCCGACACATAGAATATAACGCTCAATATGCATAGAGTCAACAAGGTTTCTTGTTTTATCATTTAATTCTCAAATAGAATACACGCTAAATTCTAATAGCTTTTTGTATATAGTATTTATATTTTCTTTAAATATTTTAAATATATTTTTTATTTTCAGTTTATATTTAAAAGTGCAGTTTTTAATAAAAGAAAAAGCACCCCCTATTGAGATTAATTACTCTCTTTTGGGATGCTTTTCTGAGATATATTTTATTTTTTATTATATTGCTTTTACTAATTTATCTGCTAGTTCTTTTAATTCTTTTTCTTCACTTGCTGTAGGTGCTTCGTTACTTATTACTGTACCTAATACTTCAGCTCCATCATTTGTCATTCTTTCAGACCAAATTTCCATCCATTCTCCAGATCCCCATCCATATGATCCAAATAGAGCAACTTTTTTGCCAGATAATCCAGCTTCTAACTCTTCAACAAATGGCTCCATTTCTCCTTCTTCTAGTTCTTCATTTCCCATAGATGGGCAACCTAGTGCAAATACTGTATCTTCTAGTAATGTATCTTTATCTATATCAGAAACGTTAAATAACGCCGCTTCATTTCCTACTTCTTTTATCCCTTCAGCTAACATATTAGCCATACTTTCTGTATTTCCTGTTCCACTCCAGTAAACAACTTTAACCATCTTTCTATTCCTCCTTTGAGTCGATAAAATTTTTATTTAGCTACATTCTATATATTCTTTTGATTTATGCAGCTCTTACAGCAAATTCTCTACATTCAGAGCAAATCTGATGTATCTGTTTGCCGTTTTCAATTTGTTCTACAAAATATTTCTTTATATCTTTATATATTTTAAATAGCTGAATTTTTTCTTCAGCATTTTTGTAGACTTTCCAATAGCCAGAGTATAGATAATTTTTTCCATTATTTTCTATAAACCCTGAAACATCTTCTAGTGGATATCCAAGAACTATCCCCATTTCATGAGGAAACTCAGCTTTTCCTTCTTTAAATTCAGTGTATCTACCTGATAATTTTTCAATCACAGAATTTACATCAAAATTCTTATAACCATACTGTTTTATAAATTCTATGTTTTCCTCATCTAGAAGTGCTTCCTCTAGCTTTTCTCTGTTAAAAATTATTGATACAGAGTCATTTTTGCCAGTATATAATTTCATATGTTCTGCTCCAGTGTTTTTAAGTTCTTCTGATATACACCCTTCACAATGATTGCTATATATTAATAAGTTTGAAGGTTTTATACCCGATAACACTAATGAACACTGTAAAGCTATATTTCCTTTTATACTGCATCTTAGACATGATATATTCATTTTATATTCTCCTCTCTGTACCAATTTTATTTATATTTATCGTCTTTATTGATATTGATTATCGTTATTGTTTTCTATGTTTATTATATTACTACAGAGATAAATTTAAAGCAAGCTTTTATTTGATAATTAGTATCATTTATTTATCATTTTCTATTTTCTTTTATCAACAACTCCTACAATCCTTGATTTAACTAGACTTATTTTCATCTGAAAAATTATATTTTCGCATAAAAAAGACACCTACCTCTCGATAAGTGTCTTGTATTTTTGTATTTTTTTATTTATTAACTTTTAAATCATTTTTTACAAATTGTCTTTTTATAAGATCGTTGTGTCTTGGTTTTATCCATATCAGCTTTTGAATATTTTCATTAAATAAATACGGTTTATTCAAGTAAGGTTTTAGGTCTATTTCACTTTTTGAGTGTATGCACAGCCTCATCATACCATCAGCTGTTACATTTATCTTGTTGCATTTATTGCAGAAAGAGCATTCTAAAGGTGTTATTACACCTATTCTTCCCTTAGATCCTTTTACCTTGTAATAGCTTGCTATACTTCCTTTGTCGGTGTTTTCTATTTGTCTTATACCTGGAAGCTCTTCTATTACAGTTTTTATATCGTAGTGTCCTCTATTGTATATAGCTTTAGCCTCTCCATAAGGCATAAATTCTATAAACCTCACATCTACTGGTATCCTTCTTGATATCTGTATAAAATCTATAATCTCATTGTCATTGAAGTCGTTTATAGCAACACAGTTTATCTTTACTTTCATTCCTAATCTAAGACATGAATCTATCCCTGTTAATACCTCATTTAAGTTACCATTTCTTGTTACAGCATGGTATTTATACTGTTTAAGGGAATCTATACTCACATTTACACTTGTAAGACCACTATCTTTTAACCTCTGTGCTAACCTGACAAGAGTTGTACCGTTAGTAGTTAATGATATATCTCTTATTCCACAATCTCTTGCACATTTTATAAAGTCTGGTAGATTTGGATGTAGTGTCGGCTCTCCTCCACCACCTACAAATTTTATTTTCTTTATTCCATTTTCAGCAAATGCTTTTATTAAAAATTTTATATCTTCAGCGCTTAGTACGTCATTTATATAATCAGGTCTGTATTTTGTGTCTGCTGGTTTACAATACACACATTGTAAATTGCATCTATTTGTTATAGCTATTTTTAGATAGTCAACTACTCTACCGTATCTATCTAGCATTAATCCTCTATCCTAAGATCAATTTATAAATCTTATATTAATTTTTTGATTTTCTAAACATATGCAATTTTTTTCGTATATTTCAACCACCTTTTTATTTTTCATTTTAAACACTCCTGATTATTATTTACGCTCTGTTAACTTATTTAGTATTGAATCTCGACCCCGGTAGGGTTTACAATGATTTCACCCAAAAACACATTCCCCCTACGGAAAGGAGTCGAGAAAATTGAAACC
>NZ_JBLOUI010000055.1:0-14333 GCF_047807365.1 Peptacetobacter sp. AB800
ATTTCTCGCCTCTCTACACTCGTTATGAATGTAGGGAGCTTTTTGTAAAAATATATTTGTCTATATATGTATATTTTTGACTATATTTTTAACAACTATATAGTTGCTCCTAAATTAACCCTATTTTTATTTGTGAATTGAATATTTTAATATTCAATCTATCTCTATTATATAATTTTTCTTGGATTTGTTCTACTTTATTAATAATTTTTTATCAAAATAAAAATAGGCTACCACATTAAAATAAAAATTAATGTAGTAGCCTGTTTATTATCATTTTTATACCGCTAATTCTTCATCACCCGATGATATTTTTGCAGAGAAGTCTACTCTTCTTAGAAGTATCGCTCCTAGTATTATTATTATTAAATTACTTGCATTCATTGCAAACCATATTCCGTCACTTCCAAAGTTAGTAAAGTTTTTCAATACTAAAATCATTGGTAAACGCACAACCCAAAGTCTTGCTGTTTCCATGATAAATGAATATTTAGTATTTCCAGATCCGTTGAATACTCCGACATAGTTCTGGAACATAGCCATAAGTGGCATTGTTACAAGTACCCAAATCATATAGTTTATCGCTTCTCTTTGTGTGTTTGCATCATTTGTAAGAAGTGCAATTACTTCCTGTCTGAGAGGGAATATTATCAAACTTCCTATTATCGCTATCCACAAGCTTAGGTTTCTACTAACTCTATATGCTTTTTTAGCTCTTTTTATATTTCCGGCACCTATATTTTGTCCGACATACGCTGCAAGTACTGAACCTATTGCAAGTACTGGCATAAGAAGCATATTAGATATCTTATTTCCTACACTGAATGCCGCTGTTACAACAGCACCATAGTCTAGTATCAATGTATTTAATATTAAAAATCCAAATGAACTAAGTGCCTGACTTGCTGCTGATGGAGTTGCTATAAATGTAAGTTTTTTCACTTTGTCCCAATTTTTTAATTTTAGATTTTTTCTTCTAAGTTTTAATTTTTCTTTTCTAATAAATAAATAGTATAAACAAGCTGGGCAAATTACAACCTGACCTATAACAGTTGCAAGACCTGCTCCAAATACACCAAGTCCTAGTATTTTTACAAATATACCTGTAAGAACTATATTTATCATAACCGCAGTTACCTGTAGAATAACCGGTGTCACAGTATCTCCCTGGGATTGTCTAACAGCCTGGAAACAAGCAAATATAAATGCAAATAGCATTTCCATAGATCTTATTCTTACATACTGAACTGAGTATTCATATACCATATCAGTAGCACCCATCCCTCTGATAACGGATGGACATATTAAGAATAAGATTATATTTATAGCTATACCCAACACAACAGAAAGTACAAATAGTATTCCTGCGTATTCTCTAGCTTCATCGTCTTTTTCTGCTCCTAAGAACTGACTTATGACAGCTACCCCTGCTATCGAAAGCCCTATCTGAAACGATACAAATATATTTATTATCGGCCATGTAAGAGCTATACTCGCCTGTGCTGCAACCGAGTTTTGCATTTGACCTATAAAGAATGTATCTACAAGGTCATTGAAAGCTTTCATAAAGTTTGCACCAAATACTGGTAAGGCAAGTATTATGAATGATTTGTAGACATTTGGTTCGTATAATAATAGTTGTGTGTTGTCCTTTTTCTTCAAGAAATTCCCTCCTCCTTCTTTCTCCATTTATTATAATATCACATTATTTTACTTTAATGTGAATTTAAAAAGCTGTAAAATAAAATAATTATTCTACAAACATACTTTTTACAAAAAATGAAAAGAGCGTGATTTCTCACGCTCTTTTCGTAATTCAAGTTTACCAGACTCAAACCCTGAACCTTAAATAAAATATAATACTTACTTGACTATATCCGAATTATCTCCACTGTACTACACTACTTTTTACCAAAATATATATTATTTTAGCAAAAAGTAATGCAGTAGAGAATAGTCATATATTATTTTTATTTTAAGATTTTGTTCACATAAGCTCGCTACTTCTTATGCAGTTCTCAGATTATTATCTCGAACTTCTTATGTTTTCACATAAGCACAGACTATATCTTCTTCTTCACCATGATGTGTTAAGAGCCACCCACTTCAGCTCGCTTGAGCTTACTCCCCTCAAGAGGGATAGTCGTTGAACTTTACTCTATTCAAGTCTTAGCTGCTGATCACCCATTACCGAGTACTTAGGATTTAACCATATACCATCCAATTAATTTTTTCTGTTTTCACAACATTCGCACCTATGCTTATTTCATCATTATGCTGTAGTTTAATTGGCTTTAGGATTTCCCAGCAATTCAAGTGGTATATTCGATAGACTTAACTATCTCCAACGCACAAATTTCTTTATACGCTTACTATTATCGAAGTCTTTTTCTCGATTTTAATAAAGTTAAAAAACTAAAAAAAGGAGTTGTTTCTATGAAAAAAACAACAGTATAATTATATTAACATAGTTTCTTCACGATTTCAACATCTATAACTTTTTCTCTTTAATTTTTTAATAGCAAAACATTTTCCAAACCAAATAATTTTTTATTTTCTAACAATTTTACTTTTATTTTTTAATCTTCTTTATATTTACTATATAAAATCATAAAACTTTTGTAATCATCTGCTATTTTTCATATTTTATTCTATTTCTGTTCAATGCTATCATTTACTCTTTTATTATAAATATAAGCGATTTAATTTTTTATTAAAAAAAGTGACCATCGCTAGAATATCTTTTTAGACATTCATTCGATAGCCACTTTTTAGAGGTTTATTTATTTATTTATGCAATTTTATGTAATTACCTTTTCTATTCTTTTAAGAACTTCTTCTTCATCCATCCCGTCAACCATTAAAGTTATCCTTTCTCCGTTCATTATGTTTAAAGCGACAACTTTTAGTACATTTTTACAATTGACAACTTCAGAATTACGCTTAATAAAAACTCTCTCTTCTCTATTTTGTATTATAGCCTTTATACTAACAGCAATTCCCACATGAATTCCACCAACTGTATTGACTATAAGATCTTTAGTTATCATAAATTATCCTTCTATTTTTATAGTAGTTCCTATTTTTAATTCAGGCATGTCTGCATTTTCAACATATATACTTCCTGGTAATGCTGCTTCTTTTGAACCATCAAATACTACTGTCATATGTCCTAAAGAAGTAAGATTTTTTTCAGCTACATTTCCTACTGCTGTTATTTCAAATTTGTTTCCATCTATATCTAATATTTGCCCTACTGATATTTCTTTATTTGTATCTTTTATATCTATAGTGTAACAAAAGTCTTTTAATGTATCTGGAGCATTATCACCAAATAATATAAACATTTTTTCTCCCTGGAATGCAGATACCATATCTCCTGCGCCTTTTATTCTATTTTCATATACTAAACTCATTTTTTTAATCCCCTTTTTAATTTTGTATTTTTTAAGGAATCAATACTGATATATAAATTGATTCCTTATATATTTTTCTTACATTTTATATTAGCTGTAAAGACCTATACTAGCTGCCCAAGCTATTAATACTCTTGGAACACCTGTTAAGAATCTTGAATATAATACTGCTGGAACACCAACTTCAACTGTTTCCGCTTCAGCTTCTGCAAGACCTAAACCAACTGGTATGAAATCACATGCACACTGAGTATTTATTGCAAATAATGCTGGTAATGCTAAGCTTGGTGCTATATTTCCTTTACCTATTTCAACACCTATTAAAGTACCTATAACCTGAGCTATAACTGCACCAGGTCCTAAAAGAACTGATAAGAATGGTATAGAACATATAAATCCTAGTATTACTAGACCTATTCCATTACCTGCTAGAGGTATCATTACTTTAGCAAATATATCTCCTATTCCTGATCCCTGTATTATACCTATTAAAAGTGCAACGAATCCCATGAAAGGAAGTATTGTATTTATAACTGTCTGAACTGCATCTCTAGCTGCCTGATAGAAAGTATTTACTACTTTACCAGCGCCCATACCTATTTTTGTTATTATATTAGGTTTTCCTGATTCAGCCATAGTCTGAGATACTTTTTTGTCTGCACTATATTTGAATTTTCTTTCTTCCTTAACTTCTTCTTTATTTTCTTCTTTTGATTCTGCGTTTTCTGCAGAAATTACAGCAGCTCCTTCTTCTGCTAATTCTATTTCATCTAAACCTACTGCTGATACATATATATCTTCTGTTATGAATTTTGCTAGAGGTCCTGATTTACCAACTGGCATAACATTTATTGTAGGTATTCTTTTCTGTGGGTATATACCACATCTTAAAGTTCCTCCACAGTCTATTATTACCATAAATATCTGTTCTTCTGGTACAGATGTTTTGAAACCATTTACTGGAGTACATCCTGTTAATTCAACTATTTTATCTACTATATCTGGTTTAGCTCCACCACCAGTTATATATAATAGTACATTTTTTTCTTCTGTTGGTTTTACTGTTAAAGGACCACCAAATCCTCCACTACCTTTTGAAACTTTTATTGCTCTATATTCTGACATTATCTGTTCCTCCTACCATCAATCGATCTTTTTTATTACTTATTATTCAACTGCTTTTATTTCATTACTTAATTCTATTCCTTGCTGCTTCATAACATATTTTGTTGTAAAATCTGTAACCCATCCACTTAAGAAGTTACATACTAAACCTACTAATAAGTAACGTAGTGCAAGTGGAGTTGTGCTTAATCCTAATGTTTCAACACCTTTTGCTATACCTAAGAATATGAATATTTCCCCTGGATTTATGTGTGGGAATATACCACTTGAAGTATGGCAGAAGTAACTTGCTGATGCATAATAACTTGGTTTTAATCTTTCTGGCATGAATTTACCCATTGATAATGCCATTGGGTTACCTAACATAAATGCTGATACAAAAGGTAATATCATATATCTTAATATTGGATTTTTTGTACATATTTTAGCGAAACTATATATTCTTTTCTGACCTATTAAGTTTATTAAAGTATTCATCGCTATTAAAAGTAATAATACCTGTGGAACTATTCCACTAACCCATGATACAAATGTTTCGGCACCTGTATTGAATAATCCCATAAATCCTTCTGCAAATTTAACTATGTAATCCATAATTGAATCCTCCTAAATAAATTATTTTCCAGTAGCTATACATTTTAGAGAATCGGTAACTTTTCCTATTGGACTTTTTTCTGGTTTTATTTCTTCCCCATTTATAATCCGTCTGTAGTTATCTGAAGCATTTTCTATAGCTTTTTTTACTGGTTTAGGTAAATCTAATTCTTTCTGTATATTTCCTATATTTTCTCCGTTCAGTATATCTATCTTTTTAAATCTAGCTAATATACTTACACCAGATACACCTACTCCTTCTATTACATTTCCTTCATCATCTATTGCAAACATAACAATAGATCCTGCAACTATAGCTCCTTTATATTTTCCAATTGCAACTCTTCCTATTTTTCTCAATTTCTTATAATTTTTATTGAAATCTTTTATCTGAATCGATGCAAATATAAACTGTAGTACAAATGCTACACCTAGACTTATAAGTAAAAACCAAAAGTTCATAATTACCTCCCCTTTTCTAAAGCTACTATTCTTTTTTCTCTAATCTTTTAATCAAACAAATCGCTTGATTTTACAAAATACATTAATAAATCTTTATAATTATCTATTTTCGATATTTCATTTACTAACTTTTTATCTGATGCTATTTTTATAATCTCATCGTATATTCTTACTAATATGGTGTCATCGCCGTCGTCTTCTGGTAACCCTAGAAGAAATACTAGTTTTATATATTTCCCCTTTTCATCTACCATATTCTCTGGTACAACACCTAGTGCCAATTCAATATTATCACTTGCATAGTTTATAGTATGTGGAAATGCCACTGTATCTTCAAAAATCATAGATGATTTTTCTTCTCTTTCTCTTATTCTCTCTTTAAACCCGCTATCTAGATGACCTTCATTTTCTAAAATATCTATCATCATATTAACGTTTTCCGAATAGCTGTAGCTTTTGTCAAGTACGAAAAATCTATTTTCGTCCAATCTCGATAACATAATAGAGTTCATTCCTTTTATAACAGATATTTCTTTCTTATCGCTATATTTTAACAACTCTATCTTTCTTTTTAATTCCGATTTATCTAATACATCTTTTATATATATTATTTCTGTATCTGTATCAATATCTAGTTTTACTGTAGATATAACTAAATCATAACTATTTAAGATCTCTGAATTTATTTTGCTATCAGAATAAATATCCATCACAGTTTCATTTTTTATTATTTTTTTCAAATTACTTTCAACAACTCTTGCAGATATTCTTCCGGTTCCACATATTATAGCTATACTGTATATCTTGTTTTTCTCTAGATTACTTTTATCAATCATTATTCCAAAATATACAGACATAAGAGCTATTTCTTCTTTAGAAATATCTACCTTCTCCTCTTTTTCTATAACATCTGCTGCCAGTTCAGCAACTGCATATGCCACCGAATTGGAGTTTTTTATTTCTTCAGTATCTATTCCTCTAATTTTGAATCCGTATTTCATTCTATTTATCATAAATTTTATATGATACATAAATTCTTGCATAACCTGTTCAGAATAAATATTTATATTCATTTCTTGCTTTATGATATCTTTTATCTTTGATATAAGCTCCTCTGTATCTTTTTTTATGTTTAACATTTCAATTGTTTTTGCATTTGTAGGAGTTCTCATTCCTGCTATAGGTATTGAAATGAATAAAATTTCTTCTTCTGGCAAGTCTGTCATAAGTATTTTAGATATTTTTTCAGATATTTCTTTGGCAAAAATATACGAACTATTTTCTTTTAGTTCCATATACTTTTCATCTAATTTAACTATTGGATTTCCCTTTAAAAATCTATCTATCATTATTGTAAAGAACTTTATAAAATACTCTACTGATACAGAATCTAGTTCGTATTTTAGAGCTATCTCTTTTATAGCATCTATTAAATCCAAATCAATTGGATATTTCTTATATATACCTTCATACATATTTTCAAGTATAAAGAATCTAATATCTAGTTCATTTCCTTTTAGGCTTATCCCTGTATTTGTTTTGCCTTCTATCTGTATATTGTAGCCCTCAAGCATTTTCCTCAGTTTCTTTAAATCTCCATTAACTGTAGTTCTTCCTATATTCATATCATAGGCAAGTTCATCAGTAAGATATGGGCAGTCAGTATTCATAAGCTTTTGCATTATGAATACTGTTCTTGAATTCGGTGAGTTCATAAAATCGTCGTGCATATACACCTCATTTTTTAACTGCTCATACTGAGATATATCGAATATATATAATATATACGAATTATTTTTATTTTCAATAATAGCATGTCCTTTCAAACTATTATTAATCTCTTTTATATCATTCTTTATCGTTTTGGAACTTACATCCATTTTTTCTGAAAGATAATCAACTGTGACAGATTGTTTCTGTTCCATAATATTTAATATTCTGGCAAGTCTATTTTCTTCATAAAAACAACTCATCTTTTCCTCCCTGTCACTTTGTTATTTGGCTATTTTTTTAATTGATAAATCTTAGCCTCTTGATTTACCACCTGATATATTAACTGTAGTACCAGATATATATGATGATCTTTCTGATACTAGATATGTTACTAGATTTCCTATATCATCTAATTTCCCTGGTCTTCCTAGAGGTATTACTTTTGCATAGTCAGTACTTAACTGTTCTGGTTTTACACCTCTTGTATATGCTAGTGCTTCATTATATGCTGGAGAAGTTAATCCTGTTGGTTCATTTATTCCAGGAGCTACCCCAACTACTCTTATACCTTTTGGACCTAATTCTTTAGCCCAAGATCTTGTAAATCCGTTGACAGCACCTTTTGTTGCTGAGTAACAACTTTGTCCTGCAGAACCTTCCATACCTGCTTCAGAAGTTATATTTACTATTGTTCCTTTTCCTTCTTTTACCATGTATCTAACTACTGCCTGTGTACAAAGGAATAAACCTTTCTGGTTTACATTTACCATGAAATCAAAATCTTTTTCGTTTAGTTCGTATTCTGGTCTTTCACCTTTGAAATCAACTAAAAGTCTTGGTAAATTTACACCTGCATTATTTACTAATGCATCTATTTTTCCGTATTTTTCAATAACTAATTTAGCCATTTCATCTACACTTGCTTTTTTAGTTATATCGCATTTTACATTGAATACACCATCTACTTCCCCAGTTTCAACACTTAAATCAGATACAACTACATTTGCTCCAACTTCTTTTAACTGTTTGCATATGTGTTTTCCTATTCCTGATGCTCCCCCTGTTACTATTACAACCTTATTTTCTAGATCTAACCATGAATTGCTCATTTATAAATTCCCCTCTCTTCTTAATTTTTATCTTGATTTAAGTATACTGAAATCGATATCCTCAATTAATACACTTAATTTCCAGAGAATGGAAATTGATTAAACGATTTAAATTTTATTATTTATCTTCACAGTTTTTTATCTCTTCATTTCATTTTATACATAACTCTTAACTATTTTCAAGTATTTTGTAATAGCAATCGTTGTCCTTTTAATATTTTAGCAAATACAAATATTTTTTATTTACTTTTTAAAGTTTTATTTATTTCAACTTCAAAACAAAAAAGGCTATACTTTTCCCATATGCAAAATTTAGCATATTTATAAAAAGTATAGCCTATATTATTAACATTATTAAATTTATACAATTCTACTGTATTGATTCATCTTATCATCTTAATTTTATTTGATTTTTTATTATGCATTTTTTAAGAAAGCTTTGTAAGCTCTTACAGCTTCATATATATCAGCTTTGCTTCCTACTTCATATGGAGCATGCATGTTAAGTACTGCTACACCACAGTCTATTACCTGCATTCCGTAGTTAGCCATTATGTATGCGATTGTTCCACCGCCACCAGCGTCTACTTTACCCATTTCAACCATCTGGTATTCTACATCTGCTTCGTCCATTATTTTTCTTAATTCTGCTACATATTCAGCATTTGCATCATTTGATCCATTTTTACCTCTAGCACCTGTGTGTTTATTGAATGTTATACCTTTTCCTAAAAATGCTGAGCTTCTCTTTTCAAATACTTCTGCAAATAACGGGTCATAGCAAGCACTTACATCAGATGATAACATTTTTGAATTCTGAAGAGCTCTTCTTACTTTTACATTTGAATCTCCTTCTGTTAGCGCAACAAGTTCTGCTACCATATTTTCGAAGTATTTTGACTGCATTCCTGTTGCACCCATGCTTCCTATTTCTTCTTTATCTACTAGTAAACAGCAAGAAGTTCTTTCTGGATTTTCAACTTCTAACATAGCGAATAATGATGGGAATGAGCATATTCTATCATCGTGTCCATATGCAAGTATCATACTTCTATCTAGTCCGCAATCTCTAGCTTTTCCTGCTGGAACTATTTCTAATTCTGCAGACTGGAAATCTAATTCTTCCATTCCGTATTTTTCACATAGTATATTTAATATATTCTGTTTTACAGCTTCTTTCTGATTATCTTTTAATTCTGTTTCTGAAAGAGGTTTGTTTCCTATTAATAGGTCTAGGTTTTCCCCTTCTATAACTGTGGCTGCTTTCTTTTCTAACTGAGCTGCACCTAAGTGTATTAATAAGTCAGTTATTACAAATACTGGATCTGTTGGGTCTTCACCTATATTAACTTCTACAACAGAACCATCTTTTTTAGCTACTACACCGTGAAGTGATAATGGAGTTGTTACCCATTGATATTTTTTTATACCACCGTAGTAGTGAGTGTCTAAATATGCAAATCCATCAGTTTCATATAGAGGATTCCGTTTAACATCTATACGTGGAGAATCTATATGCGCTCCTAATATGTTCATACCATGAGATATAGGCTCTTTACCTATCTGAAATAATGCTAGTGATTTTTTCATACAAGCAGCGTAAACTTTATCCCCTGCTTTTAATTCTTTACCTTCAGCTATTACATCTTTGATGTTTCTGTATCCTGCTTTTTCAGCCATTTTTATTGATAAAGTAACACATTCTCTTTCTGTTTTACCTTCATCTAAGCATTTTTTGTATTTTTCATTTACTTCTTCTAATTCTTTAAGCTGACAATCATTGTATTTTGTCCAAAGATTTTTTGACATTTCAAAAGCCCTCTTTCTTTTTTAAATATATTTATTTTATATTTTATCACTAAAAATATTTTAGTAAAGCGTATATATAAAGTGTAGCGGATAACCACTACACTTTATTTTAATTTATTTATTTTTTAAATTCATCTAATGCCATTAACTGAACAAGTTTCTTTCTTAATATGAATAGCATTATTGCGAATACTATAAGCACTCCTGATATTGTTCCAAATATCTGAACATATCCCATTGTTGAAGTAAGTCCTGCTAATTTACCTGATAGTAAGTTTGCAAAGAAGTTACTTAAATACCAAGCACCCATTGCAAGTGATCCATATCTTACTGGAGCTAGTTTGTTGAACATTGCCATACCTATTGGAGATATACAAAGTTCTCCTATTGTTAATAGGAAATATGCTAATAAAACGAATAATATACTCATTTTTGCACTTCCATCTAATATTCCTCCAAGAGTTTTTATTCCTAATATTAAAACTACAAATGCTGATGCAGTTAATAACATACCTAAAGCCATTTTTGTTGGTATTGGTAAATCACCTTTTTCAGTTTTTTCTAGTTTTAACCATAAATTTGCAAGTATTGGAGAGAATGTTACACATAATATAGCATTAAATGATACTAACCAAGGAACTGGTACTGTAAATCCACCTATATTTCTGTTAACTAAGTCATTCATTAATATTGAGAATGAAGTCTGAGTCTGGAACCATGCTGCCCAGAATAATACGACAAATACGAATAATACAGCCATAGCAATGATTCTTCTTTTTTCTGTTGTTGTTAAAGGCTGATGTTCGTGATGATGTTCTTCTGTTGATGCTTTTGCTTTTTTATTAGCTTTTTTGTTAGCTGGATATTTACCAACTTCTCCTAACCATTTTGGAGACATCACTGCTATGAAAACAGCTACGAAGAACATTACTATTGATGACATTAAGAATATATATCTGTATCCATAAGATAATATTTCTCCACTTGCTGATATTTCGGCAAACCATTTATCTGCTATAAGACCTGAGAATATTGGGCCAAAGAATGAACCTATGTTTATAGCCATGTAGAATAACGCATAAGCTGCATCTTTTCTACTTAAATCATCTTGATCGTAAAGAGAACCAACAAGGTTACTTATCTGTCCTTTAAAGAACATACCTGCTAATATAAGGACTAATAGTCCCATCCATATACCACCTATTGATGGTTTTGCAAAGAATAGAGTTAAATAACCTAATCCTGTTAGTATTGATCCTAATACTAATGATTTCTGAATTCCTAAGAAATTATCTGTTATCCATCCACCAAGAATAGAACCCATATAGTTTATTGCTGTATAAAGACCTATTATTGATGATGCCTTAGCAACGCTAAGACCTAGACCGTTAGCACTAACATCTGCTGTTAAGAATAGTATAAATACAGATGAGAATGCATATCCACAGTAGCTCTGAAGTGCTATAGAAATGTTTACTAGCCAAAGCCCTATTGGATGCTTAGTTTTTTCTGCCATGAGATTTTCCTCCTTTGAATATATATATAAATTTTTAATTTATATCCTGTTTAGTTTTGGAGATTATAAAGACTTGTATTAATTATTTTTTTCTCAATTTTTAATTTTAATTTTTTATATTTAATCTTAACTTTTATAATTTATTAAGTTGATTTGCTTTTTAATATATAATACTTTTATTTGTTATTTTATTAAGTTTCATAAGAATTTATTATTAATTTTATAATTAAAAACGTTTTCTTATCTTTATAGTTATTATAATAACATAAAGATTATTTTTTGTCTACATCTATTTTTTATTCAAAATTTTACATTACATGCTTATTTATATATAGGTTTACTTTATTTTAGTTTTAATTATTTAATTTAATATTTTTAGAATGTAATTTATTTACTCTCTTATTTTTTTAAATTAGAATATCCATATTTTTTCTATACTTTTATACTTATTATTTATTCATTCACTTTATAGCTTAATTTTATTAATTTTTTGTATTTTATATACTTTATCAAAAATTTTACATTCTTGTTTTAATCTATAATATTTTTGTATTAATTTTTTTAGAAATAATAAACTACTAAGCCTGTATAAATTCATAAAAAAAGAGACCGCTACAAAATCTGTAACAATCTCTCTTTATTTATAGATATGATTTCAAAATAATCTCTGTTTTCTTATTAAATTTTATATTATGCATTTATAAGGAATGCTTTGTATGCTCTGTATGCTTCATATATATCTGCTTTGCTTCCTACTTCATATGGAGCATGCATATTAAGTACAGATATTCCACAGTCTATTACTTCCATTCCATAGTTTGCTGATATGTAAGCTATTGTACCACTTCCACCTACATCAACTTTACCGTATTCAACTAGCTGATATCCAACACCAGCATCATCCATTATTTTTCTTAGATTTGCTATATATTCAGCATTTGCATCATTTGATCCATTTTTACCTCTTGAACCAGTGTGTTTGTTGAATGTTATACCAAATCCAATAGTTGCTGTACTTCTTCTTGTGAAGTATTCTGCGTATAGTGGGTCATAACAAGAACTTACATCTGATGATAACATCTTAGAGTTCTGAAGAGCTCTTCTTACTTTTACATTTGAATCCCCTTCAGTTAATGCTACTATTTCAGCAACCATATTTTCAAAGAATTTTGACTGCATTCCTGTAGCACCCATGCTTCCTATTTCTTCTTTATCTACTAAGAAACAGCAAGAAGTTCTTTTTGTATCTTTAACTTCAAGCATTGCAAGTAAAGATGGGAATGCACATATTTTATCATCGTGTCCGTATGAAAGTATCATACTTCTATCTAAACCACAGTCTCTAGCTTTTCCTGCTGGAACTATTTCTAGTTCTGCTGACTGGAAATCTTCTTCTTCCATATTGTATTTTTCTTTTAATAATTTTAATACATTTGCTTTTACAGCGTCTTTTTCATCTTTTAATTCTGATTCTTCTAGTGGTTTACTAGCTATTAGTATATCTAGATTTTCACCTTCGATAACTGTAGCAGCTGGTTTTTCTAACTGAGCTGCACCTAAGTGTACAAGTAAGTCAGTTACTACAAATACAGGATCTGTTTCATCTTCACCTATATTAACTTTTACTACGCTACCATCTTTTTTAGCTATTACACCATGTATTGCTAATGGTTCAGTTACCCACTGATATTTTTTTATACCACCGTAGTAGTGAGTATCTAAGTAAGCTAATCCATCAGTTTCATATAAAGGATTCCGTTTTACATCTAGTCTTGGAGAATCTACATGTGCTGCTAGTATATTCATACCATGAGATATAGGTTCTTTACCTATCTGGAATAATGCTATTGATTTGTTCATACAGCAAGCATATACTCTGTCACCTGCATTTAATGTTTTTCCTTCTGATATAACTTCTTTTAAATCTTTAAATCCAGCTTCTTTAGCTTTTTCAATTGTAAAGTCGATTGCTTCTCTTTCTGTTTTACATTCATTTAAACAGTTTTTATACTGTTCATTAACATCTGTTAATTCTTTTAACTGTTCTTCACTGTACTTGTTCCAAAGATTTTTTTTCTCCATTTTTAAATTCCTCCAATATTTAACCTTATATTATATAGTTGCTATACATAGCAACCGTTTCCCCCACACTTCGTTTATAATAATATCATTTTGTGAATTATATGTCCATATTATTTGTTTCTTTTTTTAATACTTTTTTATTATAAGTTTTATTTATTTTGGATATTTTTTGCATTATATTTATTTTTTTCAGTTATTTATAGTAACAATATCTTTTTAATTTTAATTTTTTATTTATTTTAACATTAAATTATAAGTTTATTTACAATTTTTTTAAAATACATTTTCTATTTTAAAGTGTTATTTTTTCTATAACTTATTATTATAATTCATTTCATATTTATGCAAATTATTTTACAAATATGTAATAACTACGCTAGTTAGGAGCTATATTTTTATAAAAAAATACTGCCATAGAACACCTTTAAAAGGTGTTCTTATGACAGTACCTTTAACTGACACCTAACGGTTGTCAGTTTTTTTGTATTCAAATTTAGCTCCACAATT
>NZ_JBLOUI010000056.1:0-12793 GCF_047807365.1 Peptacetobacter sp. AB800
TATAGACTCATATCATTTTCTCCTTGGTTTTAATTTTTGTTGGCATGAATATTATACCAAGAAAATGATATGAGTTCTTTTTTTTGTTGCACTTAGATTATAAATTCAAGCTCTCCAAAAAAGACCTCGATTTCACGAGATCTTTTAGTTATATTTCATTTATTTTATAGACAATTTTTTAGATATTCTTCGTCGTCTATTTTAGCGCTTTCAACAGCTTTCTTTATAGCTTTTTCCATAACCTTCGCTGCTAAACTACCGACAACATTTACATCGCTTACAACTTCTCCAATACTACAAGCATAGATACTATCTCCATCTGCCATAGTTCCCACTGGATTTATACATCTAGCATAGGCATTTCTAGTCATTGAAGCTATTTTATTAAGCTTAGCCTTGTCAAATTTTGCATTACATACAACACAACCTATTGTAGTATTTGTCTTATCTAAATTTGGAGGTGTAGTAACCATTCTAACAAGTACTTCCTCTGAATCTAAAAATACCTTTCTTTCAGGATCCATAAGTCCTGCAATTTTTTGTGCATTTGATGAGTCAAATATATCTCCAACTGCATTCACCGCCACTATTGCTGCTATTTTTAATTCTCCAACCTGAATTGCATGTATTCCAAGTCCTGCTTTTGTAGCTTGTTTTAGTCCTAGTACTTTTCCAACAGTAGCTCCAGTTCCTGCACCAATATTTCCCATAGAATCATCACATTCTTCTAATGCTTTCATGCAAGCTTCGTATCCCATAGCTGAGTCAGGTCTAATATCTGCACGACCATATGCTAAATCATATATACAAGATTGACAAACAAGTGGAACTTTTGCAAATCCTGTATCAAATCCTATTCCTTTTTCTTCAAGACAACGCATTACACCATCTGAAGCAGCAAGTCCAAATGCACTTCCTCCTGATAATACTACAGCATTTAGTGGATTATCAGCGGTCATACTACTTGTTAAAGGAGTTTCTCTTGAAGCAGGTCCTCCTCCACTTATATCACAACCTGCCTGTGCTCCATTTTTAAAGTATATTACACTTACACCGGTTTTTGCTTCATCATTTTGTGCATTTCCTATAGACACGCCGTCAATTTCTTTGATTGAAATTTCTTTTATTAAACTTTCCATCCTTCCAACTCCTCTTTATTAGTTTTACATTTATCGTCTTTTTATCTAGTATTTTAATTTATATAATTTATTATTCTTCATCTAAAAATTTTAAGAATTCTTCTGCCTGTTTTTTTAATTCTTCTTTCTTATCATCAGAAAGAGTTAGTTCATTATTTGCCCAAGCTTCAGGATTTATTGTAACTCCTACCTGAGTTTCCATTACCTTCATTCCCATGATTTCTAATAAATCTTTTAACTTTCCTCTACTTCCAGCAGCCGCACTCTTTCCCGCAACCCCACTTATAGCAACCTTTTTGCCTGTAACTGATGAACCATTTGCATAGTCATTTGGTTTATGTGGTCTTGAAATCCAGTCTAGTAGATTTTTTAAAACTCCAGGATAACTAGAATTGTACTCTGGTGTAAATATCCATAGTCCATCTGCACCTTCAACTTCTGAACGAACACGAAGAATTTGTTCTGGTGTTGGGAATTCTATATCCTGATTCATAAACGGAATATCTCCATATGAAAGGAATGATACCTCTGCTTTTCCTTTGAGTTCTTCTGCTATAATATTAGCCCGCTGTCTATTAAAAGACTCTTTTCTCATAGATCCTACAACAAATAATATTTTTTTCATGATAAAACCTCCATTTCCTTGCAAATAAAATTTTTTGTATTATACACTAGGAATTAATGTAGCTTTTCCATTACTTTAATTATAATACAAAGGAAATAAAAAACAATCTTTTACGTTTATCTCTTATTTTTTTATCATTTGAAACTTTTTTGTATTGCTAATGAAACTTATCTATGATAATCTAAAAAAGAGGTGAAATTATGAATAAAAGACAATCGCAAATATTAGATTTGCTTACACAGAATAAAAAACTAAAAGTAACTGAGCTTTCTGATGTTTTAAATGTTTCTCAAGTAACTATTCGTAAAGATTTATCTGCTCTTGAAGACAGTGGAATAATAGTTAGAGAGCATGGATATGCAAAATTAAACGAAAGCGATGATATTAATAATAGATTGGCATACCATTACGATATTAAACAAAAAATAGCAGAAAAAGCTGTAGAAAGTATAGAAGACGGAGAAACAGTTATGATTGAGTCTGGATCTTGCTGTGCTCTAGTTGCATTAGAGATTGCTAAAACAAAAAAAGACGTAACTCTTATAACAAATTCTGCTTTTATCGCCGATTATATTAGAAAAACAGGAAATGTTAGAATTATACTATTAGGTGGCGAGTATCAAGAAGAATCTCAGGTTATGGTGGGCCCTATCACTAGAAAATGTGCTGAGGGATTTTTTGTAGATAAGCTATTTGTAGGAACTGATGGTTTTACAAAGGAAACAGGATTTACAGGAAACGACTATATGAGAAGTGAAGCTGTAAAAGATATGGCTAAACAGGCTAGCAATGTAATAATTGTTACAGACTCTGTAAAATTCCAACAAAAAGGTGTTGTAAGTCTACTTGATACTAAAAAAGTATCTTATGTATACACAGATTCAAACATTCCCGAAGATGCTGAAGAATATTTAGTTGAAAATAATATAAAAGTAATAAAAACAGAAAATTAAAAGGACAAGAGTGTAACCACTCTTGTCCTAATTTTATTTACTACTACTTTTTAGAAAAAGCAATTTAGTCCTTTGTCTAAGAAGATTTTCTGATATTCTTCTAGGTCTTCTGGATAAAGGGCTTTTTTGTTTTTGTATTTGTAGTTTCTATTTAGCAGTTCGTATTTTTTTTCGCCAAACTGGTGGAATGGAAGTAGCTGCACTTTTTTAGCTCCGACCTCTACTAATAATTCAGCAAGTCCTTCTGCATCCTCTAATGAGTCGTTAAAATCTGGGATAACTGGAATTCTAGGAAGTACTTCTATTCCATTATCTATCGCCCATTTTAAGTTTTCCACTATTAAATCATTGTACACCTTTGTTCCGTTGTAGTGTTTTTCTCTGTCGTAGTGCTTAACATCAAATAGAAGCAAGTCTAACTCTCTAGCCAATTCTTCAAAAGTTTCCTTCTTTACATATCCTGTAGTTTCAATCGCAACATGAACCGAATTTTTCTTTAATTCTGCTATAAGTTTCTTTAAAAAGTCAGGCTGGCTCATACCTTCTCCACCAGAGATTGTAACTCCTCCGCCAGATTCTTCATAGAAATCTATATCCTGCATACATATATCTACAATTTCCTCTATTGTCTGGTAATCACCTTCATAAGATAATGCTCTATTAGGACATGAATTTACACAAGTTAAACATCCCACGCATTTATCTTCATTTATAATTATCTTATTATCTTCATAAGTTATCGCTCTATTTGGACATGCTGCCACACAAGATAAGCAATGAGAACATTTACTCTGATCGTGTAAAATCTGAACATTTTTTATCTGAGATTCGGGATTTGAACACCACTCGCATCTAAGCGGACATCCTTTAAAGAATACTGTAGTTCTTATCCCTGGCCCATCGTGTATACTAAACTTCTGAATATTAAACGTAATTCCCTTTTCCAAAAAATCATCTCCTTATATATTAATCTATATTATTTCCAAAATTTATCTTTTATTACATTTAAAATAATATCATTTACTCTAGTAAAAGTAAATATTAAAGTTTCATTTGAAACTTTTTAAACTTTTATTTGAAGTTTTTATTTATCTTTTTTGCAAGACGTGGTATACTTTGATTATAGAATGAAATACTAAATAGTTACGGATGAAACTAAAAGGAGGAAATTTTATGAAAAATGTTGAACATTTCGGTGATTTAACACCTAGAATGAACGAATTTAGAGAAAATGTATTAAATAAGAAACCTTATATATGTGCAGAACGTGCATTATTAGCTACAGAATCATATAAAGAAAATCGTAATCAGCCCGTAGTAATAAAACGTGCTATGATGTTAAAAAATATATTAGAAAAAATGTCTATATACATAGAAGACGAAACTTTAATAGTAGGGAACCAGGCATCTGCTAACAGAAATGCCCCTATATTCCCAGAATATACACTAGAGTTCGTACTTAATGAGCTTGATTTATTCGAAAAACGTGATGGAGATGTTTTCTATATAACTGAAGAAACAAAAGAAGATTTAAGAAGCATCGCATCTTTCTGGGAAAACAACAACTTAAGAAGCAAAGGTGGAGCAATGCTTCCAGAAGAAGTTAGCGTATATATGGAAACTGGATTCTTTGGAATGGAAGGTAAATTAAACTCTGGTGATGCTCACCTAGCTGTTGACTACGAAACAGTTTTAAAACAGGGATTAGTAGGATACGAAAAAAGAGTTTTAAAATTAAAAGATGAATTAGATTTATGCATTGCAGAAAATATAGATAAATACCACTTCTATAGAGCAGTTTTAATAGTAATAGATGCTGTTAAAACTTATGCTGAACGTTTTAGCAAATTAGCTGCAGAAATGGCAGAAAAAGCTGAAGGTCAGAGAAAAGAAGAACTTCTTGAAATATCTCGTATATGTGCAAAAGTTCCTTATGAACCAGCAGAAACATTTAGAGAAGCAATACAGTCTACTTGGTTCATACAGTTAATATTACAGATAGAATCTAACGGACACTCTTTATCTTACGGAAGATTTGATCAGTATTTATACCCATACTACAAACACGATAAAGATTTAGGATTAATAACTGATGATGAAGTTGTTGAACTATTAGATAATTTATGGATAAAAACTTTAACTATAAATAAAGTTCGTAGTCAGTCTCATACATTTAGTAGTGCAGGAAGCCCAATGTATCAGAACGTTACAATAGGTGGACAGACTGTAGATAAAAAAGATGCAACTAATGAATTATCATTCTTAGTATTAAAATCTGTTGCACAGACTAGACTACCTCAGCCTAACCTAACAGTTAGATACCACAGAAATATACCAAAAGCTTTCTTAGATGAGGCTGTTGAAGTTATGAAATTAGGAACTGGTATGCCAGCATTTAACTCTGATGAAGTTATAATACCTTCATTTATAGAAAAAGGAGTTAAAGAAGAGGACGCATACAACTACTCTGCAATAGGATGTGTTGAAACTGCAGTTCCAGGAAAATGGGGATACAGATGTACAGGAATGTCTTACATGAACTTCCCTAGAATACTTCTTATGGTAATGAATGACGGTGTCGATATGACAAGTGGAAAGAAATTCTTTGAAGGAAGTGGATACTTCAAGGATATGAAATCTTATGAAGAATTAGAACAGGCTATAGAAAAAGCTATGAGATACTTAACTAGAATGAGTGTTATCGTTGAAAATACTATAGACTTAGCTCTTGAAAGAGATGTTCCAGACATACTTTGCTCAGCATTAACTCAGGATTGTATAGGTAGAGGTAAAACTCTTAAAGAAGGTGGAGCAATATACGACTTCATATCTGGATTACAGGTTGGTATAGCAAACATGGCAGATAGTTTAGCAGCTATTAAAAAACTTGTATTCGATGAAAACAAAATAACTCCAGAACAGTTATGGAATGCATTATTAGATGACTTCACAACTGAAGAAAATAAAAAAATACAGCAGATGTTAATAAATGATGCACCTAAATACGGAAATGACAACGACTACGTGGATCAGCTAGTAGTTGATGTTTACAACGTGTACATAGATGAAATGAAGAAATATCCAAATACAAGACATGGTAGAGGTCCAATAGGTGGAATAAGATACGCTGGTACATCTTCTATATCAGCAAATGTAGGTCAGGGATTCTCAACTATGGCAACTCCTGATGGTAGAAATGCGAGAACTCCTCTTGCAGAAGGATGCTCTCCTGCTCATTCAATGGATAAAAAAGGACCAACAGCGGTATTCAAATCAGTTTCAAAATTACCAACTCACGAAATAACTGGTGGTGTGCTATTAAATCAGAAAGTAACTCCTCAGTTATTATCAAAAGAGGAAAATAAAGAAAAACTAGAAATGTTAATCAAAACATTCTTCAATAGATTAGATGGATACCATGTTCAGTACAATGTTGTTTCAAGAGATACTCTTATAGATGCTCAAAAACACCCAGAAAAACACAGAGATTTAATAGTTAGAGTTGCCGGATACAGTGCATTCTTCAATGTATTATCAAAAGCAACACAGGACGATATAATTGGAAGAACAGAACAAACATTATAATTTAGTTTAAATTATGATAATATAAAATAAGATAAAATTTTTTAAAAAGCTATTATAGCTTTAGGGGGATATAATAAAATGGAATTTATAGTAGATACAGTTAATTTAGAAGAAATCAAGGATGCAGTTGAACATATGCCAATAGTTGGTGTAACTAGCAACCCATCTATAGTAAAGCAGACAAATCCAGAAAACTTCTTTGAACATATGAGAAAAATAAGAGAAATAATCGGTATGGAGAGAAGCCTTCACGTTCAGGTAATTTCAAAAAATAGCGACGAAATGGTGGCTGAAGCTCATAGAATACTAAAAGAAATAGATGACCAGGTATATATAAAAGTTCCTGTTTCTTATGAAGGTATAAAAGCTATAAAAGTTTTAAAAGCAGAAGGTGTAAAGGTTACGGCTACTGCAGTTTACGATTTAATGCAGGCATATATGGCTTTAGCTGCTGAAGCTGATTATATAGCACCTTATGTTAATAGAATAGGAAACCTTGGTGCAGATCCAATGGATTTAATAAGCAATTTATCTGATAGAATAGCTGTTGACGGATACAATACTAAGATAGTTGCTGCATCATTCAAAGGTGTTCAGCAGGTTAGAGATTCATTCAACTTTGGGGCACATGCTATAACTGCTCCAGTTGCAGTATTAAAACAGATATTTGCAAATCCTAATATTGAAAAAGCAGTAGATGACTTCAATAAAGATTGGTATGCAATGTATGGAGAAAATGTAGGTATTTGTGAATTATAAAAGTATAGGCTGTTGCAATTTTGCAATGGCCTTAATTTTTATAATTTCACAAATCACTACACAGCTGAAAGCTAAGTAAGTATTAAAATATTATATAATTTTTAGTCTAGTAAGTTTTTTAGTAGTATTTCTCTGTTGTTTATAAACATTTCCGTTATTTTGTAGCTTTCTGTTTCTTCGTAGGTACATTTGTGTATTTTTCCGTCATCAAAGTTGTATATTTCAGCATCAGGTATTCCGAGTAGTATCGGCGAGTGAGTTACTATTATGAATTGTGCTCCTTCTTTTGCATATTTGTGTATTTCCATCAACAATGTCAACTGTCTTTGTGGCGATAATGCTGCCTCAGGTTCGTCAAATATGTATAATCCATTTGGTCTAAGGCTATTTTGAGCCAATGCTAGGAAACTTTCTCCATGAGATCTTTCGTGATATTTTGCAGAAGGATGTAAATCGTCTGCATATTCTTCTTCCATTGTTGCAACATTGTAAAAGCTCTCTGCTCTTAGAAAATATCCGTATTTTTCTTTTCTAAATCCTTTTACAATCCTTATCGCATCACATAATTCTGAATGAGTGTCATGGGTAGAAAATGAGTAATTCTTCGTTCCTCCTTCAGGATTAAATCCATGAGAAACAGCTATTGCTTCAAGCAGAGTTGATTTCCCTGTACCATTTTCTCCTACAAAGAATGTGATTGGATTTGAAAATTCGAGACTTTCAACGTCTTTTAAAGCTTCAATTTTTCTAAGATAGCTATATTCTGGTATATTTCCCCATTCGAATTTAATTCCTCTGATAAATTGATTATTCATATCTTCTCCTCCAATCTATTTGTATTTTTTAATACTTATTATTTCTATTTATTTTATTCTTCAAAACATGATTTATATCTTATACTCTAAAAATGCTAATTCCTCTTTTATCAATCCTTCTAATAGACTTTCATAATACCCAGCAATTCTAAATCCATTTTTCTTGTAAAGGCTCTTTGCTGGCTCATTGTGTGCATAGGTATCTATCCTAATAGCCTTGCATCCTAATTCTCTGGCAAATTCTTTTGCATAATCGACCATCTTCTGACCATATCCCCTACCTGCTTTCTGTGGTGGTATACAAAGTGTGTGAATAACAAGAATTTCCTCGCCTTCTCCTGGATAAATCCAATCAATTTCTCCATATTCCTCAGCTTGAAAATGATTTAAAATCATACTCGCACAGATTTCTCCCTCTTCTTCAAGCACATACATAGTTCCTGTAGAAATCTTTTCCTGTGGAACTTTGATATTTGGGTATACTCCTAATTTCCAATTTGAATTGCTTCCATGTTTTTCCTCATAAGTTAAAAGATCATTGTATGTATCTGCTATTGCATTTATATCTGACTCAACTGCTTTTCTTATCATAACTTTCCCTCCAATATTTAAACTATATTTTTTGAGATTTAGATTGATTTTTTATTATACTGATATTTAAACCGACATTAATACCGATAATTTTTTATTTTACCGACATTTTGTTAACTTAACTATGTTTTTTATCTGGCATACTCAACAACGCTAATGCCACGATTACTAGCATAATCCCTACAACTGATAAAACTGTAGGAATTTCTGAAAAGAAGATAACTCCAAAAATCATTGCTGCAACTGGTTCTCCAGATGCCAAAATTGAAGCCATTCCCGCATCTATATATCTAATTGAGAAAGTATATAGAATGTATGGAAGTACCGATGTACAAAGTGAATGTATCACTAAAAACACACTCATTTTCACAGGGTTTGCTACAACAACATCAGTTACCAATTTCCAATTTGTAAGCGGAATTACAACTAGCATAACCATAAATAGACAATAAAATGTAGTTGTAAATGCGTGATATCCTCTTTCCATTGCAGTTTTACTTATAATTCCATAAAGTCCATAGAAAAATGCCCCTATTGTTCCAACTATTATCCCTTTTACAGACCATCTCATAGTAGATGCAGATTCTAGCACTCCACTAGCAAGCACACATCCAGCTATTGCAATTGTCATGCAGATTACTTTCTTTGATGTAATTTTTTCCTTAAATAATATCGCCGCCATAAAAAGGACAAACACAGGTGAAAGGCTCAAGAGAACTGCTGCTAGCGACAATGACAACTCACTTATCGCAAAATTATAGCAAATATTAAGCCCAAACATTCCAACTACTCCACCTGCTACAAAAATCCATAAATCCTTTAACTTTATCTTTAATAAATCCTTATCGTAAATTCCTAACCATACTGCAAGTATAAGCACTGCAAGAACTACCCTAACCGACACAACTGTATAACTATTCATTCCTAGCTCTGTAAGTTTCCTAACAAAAATTCCAGCAGAACCCCACATTGCCCCAGAAATTATCGGCATTAAATACAAAATCTGTTTCAAACTATCTCCCTCCTATTAATTTTTTTGTTTTAATTTTTTTAGTTCTTTATATACATAATCCAATTCTTTATAAAATTCTTTTTCTTTTATTTCAGGTGTCAAACCCGGCTCATCAATATAAATAATACATGCATCTGCAACAGTATCAAAAAATTTTCTTTTAAATATCTCATCATTACAGCAATTAGCATACTTACTATAAAAAGGCTCTGCTATATCATAGTATTCTTCTTTTGTAATTTCTCCCTTGAGATATCTTCTTATCTGATTTAATATTTCTTTCTTAAATTTTATGTCATCCATCTTACATTCTCCTTACTAATTCTCTCTTTAATAATTATAGATATGTAGCAGAATTTTCCTAATTCATCTCTTCTTTATTTTAATTTAATTTCTTATAAAAAAAGAGATGTACACAGGAAAACCTGCGACATCTCTATAATTCTTATATTAATCTTATTCCCATTCTATTGTTGCACTTGGTTTTGGACTTAAATCGTAGCAAACACGGTTAACGTTTTTAACTTCTTTAAGTATTCTATTAGTTATCTTGTCTAATACAGCCCAATCTATGTGCTCTATTGTAGCTGTCATAGCGTCTACAGTGTTTACGGCACGGATTATTACTGGGTATTCGAAGCTTCTTGCGTTGTCTCTTACACCAACTGATTTAAAATCAGGAACAGCTGTGAAGTACTGCCATACAGTTTTGTCTAATCCAGCATTTGCAAATTCTTCTCTAAGTATTGCATCTGATTCACGAACAGCTTCTAATCTGTCTTTTGTTATAGCTCCAAGGCATCTAACACCAAGACCTGGTCCTGGGAATGGCTGTCTGTATACCATATCATGAGGTAGTCCTAATTCTACACCACAAGCACGAACTTCATCTTTGAATAAGTAGTATAGTGGTTCAACTAATTCGAATCCTAAATCTTCTGGTAGTCCACCAACGTTGTGGTGAGATTTAACTACTTTAGCTGTTTTTGTTCCACTTTCTACTATATCAGGGTATATAGTTCCCTGTGCTAGGAAGTCTATTCCTTCTAATTTACGAGCTTCTTCTTCAAATACTCTTATGAATTCTGCTCCTATTATTTTTCTCTTTTCTTCAGGATCTGCTACACCTTCTAATTTTCCTAAGAATCTTTCTTCTGCATCTACATAGATAAGGTTCGCATCCATCTGGTTTTTAAATATTTCAACAACACTTTCAGATTCACCTTTACGCATTAAACCGTGGTTAACGTGAACACATACTAACTGTTTTCCTATTGCTTTTATTAAAAGTGCTGCAACAACAGAACTGTCAACACCACCTGATAAAGCAAGTAATACTTTTTTATCTCCAACCTGGTTTCTTATTAATTCTACCTGGTCTTCTATAAAGTTTTTAACATTCCAGTTAGCTTCTGCTTTACAAGTATCGAAAACAAATGCTTTTAAAGTTTCTTCATCTGGCATTTCATCGAATTTTGTTTCACATTTTGAAGTTGGGTGGTCTATTGAAATCATTGGGAATCCTAATGTGTATAATTCTTCATTGATTTCTACTGCTTCTCCCTCTACTATTCTATTTTCCCCTCCAAATAGAACAATACCTTTTAAATTTTTTAATTCTTTTATTTCCTCAGCAGTTATATCGTGAGGGTATATTTCACTGTATACACCTAAATCACGTATAGCTCTAGCTAAGTTTGTGTTTTTTGTACTACCAAGGTCTAGAATTGCAATCATATCTTGTTTCATAGCTTAACATCATCCTTTTCTTATTAATCTAATATAATTTTATAATTAGATTGTATCTCATTTTTTGGCGACATACAATAAAAATATGCATTTCTTACGATAAAATTATAAAATTTCACGAAAAAAAGTGTGCTATACACCAAATTTTATTCGGTATTTAGCACACTTTTTATTGTCTAAATTGTTTAAAGTTCAATTTTTATCTTATTTCCACCTGACAATTTACTCAAAATATTTAGCAACTCTCTTTAAATCTTCTCTAATTAATAATTGTTGTGGACACATCTTTTCACAAGCACCACATTCTTTACAATGGCTTGCTTTTGCATCATCAGACATCTTTGAATATTGCGCCTTAAAGCCATCTTTATCATCATAAATAGAAGCATTGTTCCAATATTTGAAATTTGCTGGGATATTTACACCAAATGGACAGGGCATACAATATTCACATCCTGTACAACCATTTTTTGTACGTGAATGTAAAGTATCTGCAACTTTATTTACAATAGTCAATTCTTCTTTAGATAAATTTTTATAATTATTAAATGTTTTTAGATTATCTTCCACTTGAGCAAGTGTAGACATACCACTTAAAATCACCTTTACACCAGGTAATGTTCCAACATAACGCAATGCCCAAGAAGCTAATGTTGCTTCAACATTGTAGTCTTTAAATATTTTTGTAACATCTTCAGGTAATTTAGCCAATGAACCTGGTTCTAAAAATATATACAAATGTACTCATTTTAGATATTTCGCTCTTATTCTATCTTTTGATAGTTTTAAGTCTTGGTTGAGCCAGTTATCTTGATAAAATTTCTATCTCGATTATCCCACAACCGTATTTTTTATTTATTTAAAGCATTTTATCTAACCCCCGTCACCGATAAAACATACCCTCTATTTATCAACAGTTGGATAAATACAAAATATATTTGTGATTAAATAAAATATACTTTTAATCTATTTTTTTTTCTTAATTAATATAAATTTTATTAAATATTATTTACTTTATATCAGCAATTCTACTTTCTAGTATTTCCTTAACTTTCTTATAACTTGTAAACATCTTTATTTCTTTATCATACTTTCTCTCTAAAATATTATTACTTGCATTTATATCTGCATGAATTTCTCCGCAATTATCACATGTGAACAAATCTCCATCTCTTACACCAAATCTTCCACATTTGCTACAAATTTGGCTTGTATACGCTGGATTTATGTATGTAAATTCAATACTATTTAATTTGAATTTGTATTCAAGTCTATCTCTTATGTATCCTTTAATCCATCTCGATAATTTTCTTTTTACAGATTTTGGATATCTGTCATCCCAATTTACGAAATCTAAATTTTCCATTACAACTTCCTTAGGCTTTTCTGACTTTATAAATTCATTGATATTTTTATTGATGTAAGATTTAACTTTTTCATCGTGTTTATTTTTGTTTTTTCTGTATTTTTTCTTTCCTAAATTATTTTTAAGTATATTGTCTGCTTTTTTAGTGTTACCTTCTTCGAGGTATTTTCTTCTAAGTGCGAAAAATCTGTTTCGATTA
>NZ_JBLOUI010000057.1:0-12559 GCF_047807365.1 Peptacetobacter sp. AB800
ATGCTTCGCAGCATAAACCTTGCAAGTCACTATCAAGTTCATTGGTAGCTACGCCTTTTATGGACTTTCACCACAGATTAATAGCATGCCCGTCATACCAAAAAAAGAGATGCCTAGAAAACTGAGGCATCTCGTTTATAAAATTATTCTGCTTTTTCCATTTCATCAAGTTTACCACTACATAACCATAGTATTATACCTAATACTATTATTACAGCAGCTAAACCACCGTAACCAACAGTGAAGTTTATAGTCTTTAACCAAGCATATAGACTTGGGTATATATACTGAGCTATGAAAACAGCTATTGGCCAGAATCCAAGTAATAATCCTAGAACCTTAGCTGGAGCTAACTTAGATATAAATGAGTTTCCTAATGGTGAGAATATCATTTCACCTAAAGACATAAGTAAACTTACAAGTGCTAACCATAAGAATGAGCACTGTCCGTTTGCCATAGCTATTTTATCAGCTACAACCATTACTATGTAAGAAACACCAACTAGTATTATACCTAGTGCAGTTTTCTTGAACATACTTATATCTCCCTGAGGTCTCTTAGCCATTCTAGCCCATACAGCAGCTAGAACTGGTCCAAGTGCTATACAAACTAATGCGTTCATAGAGTCGAACCAAGAAGTTGGTACTTGGAAACTTCCTATATACCAGTTTGCTAAGTTCATGTAAGATGAACCATCTCCCCATCCAAATCTGTAGTATGCTGGCATGTAAGCCATGTACCATACCATCCAGAATATAGCTGAGAATAATGTAACTAATACTATAGCTCCTATACGTTTTGCATCTCCTGAAGTTAATTTATCTCCAGCTGCATCATCTTTTTTAGCTACAGTTTCGAATTCACGCTGGTCAGCTTTGAAAGGTTCTTTACCTGCATCACCTAAAGCTTTACCATTTAATATGAACCAAGCTGCATCTATGAACATAAATATCGCACATATTAAGAATACAGTGTTGAAGCTTGTTTTTATACCAAATAATCCAGTAGTAGCTAACATTGCTATAAATGTTGTTCCTATGAAAGAACCAACGTTTACGAATGAGTACTGAATTGAGAACGCTTCATCAAGCTCATCTGAATCGTGGAATAATAATCCATTTATACCAGATAAGTTACCTTTGAATAAACCTGTACCTATTGAAACTAATACTATCATTGCCCAAACTAAACCTAAAGAATCTGCTTTCCAAGTACATAAATATCCAAGTCCCATAAGTATCATACCTACTGGAACACATATTCTTGGACTGATCCAATGGTCAGCTATGTATCCACCAAATATTGGTGTTATATAAGTCCATGCTACGAATGCTGCTGACATTGCAACACCTTTTTCATCTGGTAATCCTAGTCCGCCAGATGCTACTTCTGTTACTATCCATATAGCTAATAAGTATTTTGCTGTATAGAATGCTATACGTTCAAATGTGAACCCTAGCGCACATACATAAAAGCCAAATGGTTTTTTGTTTTTTGTTTTAGTCGCTTCCATTTTTTACCCCCTGCTTAAATTTTTTCAAAGTTTTGCAATTTAGTAATTCATTTATTGGTTTAATTTTTCACAAAACTTTCGACTTTTGTATTATATCACACTAATTAATAAGGGGCAAATAAAAAATTATGTTATTTTTCTTAACTTTATATAAAATTCACATTAAGTTTTTTAAATATTTAAACTTTAACTTGTTATTTTATATTTTTTCATATTGTCTAAAAATTTTATATTTTTTAACAATCTTTATTATCTACTAGTTCCCCAGAATGCAAGTACCATTACCCCTGGACCCGTATGTGCTCCTATTATAGGACCAATATCAGAAATATAAATTTCTGCATCAGGCAATTTATTTTCTACATATTCTTTAAGTTCTTCGGCTGCCTTTAAATCATCTCCATGACCTATTACAACAGATTTACTTATTTCTGGGCTCCAAGTTTTTGCAATACATTCAACTTGAGCTGCCATAGCTTTATGACGTCCTCGAATTTTTTTAACAACCCGAAGTTTACCTTCTTCGTCTACACGTAAAAGAGGCTTTATATTTAACGTATTTCCAAGAGTTGCAGCAACTGCAGATACTCTTCCTCCGTGTTTTAAATGATCGAAGTTGTCTACAGTAAACCAATGGCATAAATTCATCTTGTTGTCCTCTATCCAGTCTACAAGCTCATCCATTGATAGACCTTCTCTTTTCTTTTTATCTACTTCCTCTACAAGAAGCCCTTCTCCAACTGCTGCACAAAGACTGTCTATGCAAATTATCCTCTGATCTGGATAACTTTCCTGAAGTTCATTCTTGCAAAGGCAAGCAGTTTGATATGTTCCAGACATCCCAGAAGAGAAGCTGATGTATAAAACATCCTTCCCTTCTTTAAGTGCCTCTTCAAAATATTTTTCGTATTCTAGTACATTTATCTGTGAAGTAGATGCGTAATATCCCTCTTTTTGCAAACCATAAAACTCTTTGCAGGAAATATTTCCCTGAGGTCCATACACATACTCCTTATCTCCAATTTCAACATTCATAGGTATTACTTTTACTGACTCTAGATCTTCCTGTAAATCAGAAGTCGCATCAGTAAATATTTGATATTCTCTCATATTTATTCACCCTTTTTGCAATTATCACAGCCACAGCAACCATGCCAAAGTTTGTCTGCTGTAGGTTTCCAGTTTGCTGCATATTCCACAGTCTTGTCACATAGGTGATCTACACTTTCAAAGCTCTGATAATCAGTATTTTCTGCTTTTGTTTCTTTAACCATTTGTCTTAAATATTCAGGGTTTTCTAGCATTGGGCATGGACGAAGCATATTGTCGTTAAATGGCTGATTATTGTGATATGCCATAAATAAAGGACTCTTATATGCGTCTAATAGGCTAGTATCGTGAATATTGCAATTTGAATAGTGTATAAATACACATGGTTCAACATCGCCCTTAGCATTTATGTGTAGGTAGTTTCTTCCGCCTGCTATACATCCATGAACATACTGAGCATCATTTTGGAAGTCCATTGAGAATATTGGTTTACATTTTCTAAATTCTCTTATACGGTTAAACATTAACTCTCTCTGCTTAGGACTAGGTAATAGCTCAACTGCAGCATCGTTTCCAACTGGCATATAGTGGAAGAACCATACAAATAATGCACCGCTATCTATCATTAAATCAAAATATTTTTCACTACTTACATCTTCAACATTCTTGCTTGTATAGCAAGTTGAAATACCAAATGGTAATTTATGTTCTTTTAATAGTTTCATTGCATTCTGCACTTTTTTGTAGACACCTTCACCTCTACGTCCGTCATTTGCTTCTTCAAAGCCTTCAAGAGATATAGCAGGTACAAAGTTTTTAACACGAAGCATTTCATTACAGAATTCCTCGTCTATTAAGCTACCATTTGTAAATGCTAAGAATGCACAGTCTGGATGCATTTCACAAATTTTCATTAAATCTTCTTTTCTAACTAAAGGTTCTCCACCAGTGTATATGTACATATATGTTCCCATTTCTTTACCCTGGCGAATTATTGAGTCTATTGTTTCTAAACTTAGATTTAATTTATTTCCGTATTCAGCTGCCCAACAACCAGTACAGTGCATATTACAAGCAGAAGTAGGGTCTAATAATATCGCCCAAGGAACATTACATCCTTCTCTTTCTGATACCTCATGCTGTATTGCACTTCCTTTTAAACTAGCATTGAATAAGAAGTTTTCAAAGAAAGCTCTTCTAACACCTGGATCTAAGTCATACACCTTTAAGATTAAATCGTACCAATGATTTTTTTCCTCTATTGCAGTTCTAATAGCATCACGCTGACTTTTATACCAATACTCAGGAGTCAGTTTGTCTACCAATTTCATAAGCTTTGGTATATTTTCTTCTGGGTTTCCTTCTATGTATTTTAGTGCCTTGTCAACTGCAAAATTTTGCATACTAGATTTTATAGATTTACTCATTTGTATTCATCCTTTCTATTTTTATATTTTCATGTTTTCCATTTGTACTTTTACATTTTTAATTATTATTTTCGAATGGTTTAAACAAATTATAAAAAGAATTGAATTTTATTTCATTGGACAAATTTAAACATCTGTCCTAATTTGCGACAAAAGAACAACTTTGTCCCATTTTTAGACAGATGTCTATTTGTGTCCATTGTAAGAAATGTATGAAATTATTTATTATTAAAATAAATAATAAGTATATAAATTTTTAGCAAAATATTCTTAGTAAACATACTCTAAAAAAATTCTAGTGTATTTTAGCAAAATAATACTTAATCCATTGAAAGGAGGTAAAAATTCAAATGAGAAATGATATATTCTACACCTTGATAGAAACCGTCGTCGCAAATAAGTTAAAAGATATGAAAAAATATCCCAAGCGCGCAACTAGGAATTTAATAGATTTAGGACTTTTATTCTCTAAAGGGAAATTTCAAAATGCTTTTTTCTCTTCTGCACAAACCATGCTACAAAATGAAGATAGCCCCTATTATAAATTGATAGATAACGTTGTAAACGGCGTAGAAAATCAACGACTACTTACCTTTGGCATGAACTTAGGCTATAATTCATTCAAAAGTGGCTCTAGAGAAATTAGAAGAAACGAAAGAAAATTAAACTGCACTATTCCCTGGGAAATTACCCTACATATAGACAATTTTTCTTTTAAAAATAATAACCAAAGTTACGACCGCCTTATATCCGATGGGGAGAGATTGGGAATATATAGTTGGATAATTTTTTTGGATAAGCCCTTTTCTGATTTTCTAGATTTGGTAAAAAAACACCCTGACAGCGTCTTTTTCATATTTTTAGAAGACTTAGATGAAGATGAAAAAACAAAACAAAGTAAAATAGATGAAAATTTCTTAGATTACATTGAAGAGTTAAAAAATATTATGCTCATAATCGAACTAGATAAAAAAAATCGCCATGTTTACAACGATCTAAAGCAAAAAAAACTTCTGTACAGTGTCTACTATAGATATTCTCAAAAGAATATCGACTTAATACTAGATGGAAGTATTCTTCGTTTTGCCGAGCAATTTAATCCATTTTTTACTGTTTTTGTTTCTGAGCCGTATTGTAATAAAAATCTTCGCAAGATGGTTTACAATATTTCCGAGCAAAGTAGAAATGAACAACTCTACAGCACTATTTCTTGGGAATTATTCCACAGCAACGCATATATAGACAAAGTTATTTCTGGTAAAAGTCGATACATCTCCTTTGATTATAGTGGAATTCTATGCGATGTTGATGGAAAAAAGATAGGTGATAAGAATATATTTGAGTCTGACCTCGTTTCTATTTTGAATTAAATTATTTCTATTTTGGGTTAAGTTTAAATCCAAACTTTTGTAATTAATCTTATTTTTATACTTATTATCCATTACCTTATTTTTGAGGTGGTTAGTTTTGAAATAGGCTGCTTGCAAAATCGTTGCTAGCAGCCAAAATATTATTTATTACTTTTTCAAAATATTATTTATTATTTTTTTAAGATAATTCCTGCTGCATTATTACAATCGCAGTTTTTATTAGTCCCATTATTTTTTCTAAAAATTCATCGGCTTTCATGCATTCTTTGCTCAAAAGCCATCTTTCTATTGCACACAAGATTGCATCTGTAAGGAAGTCTAGCGTAAATTCATCGACCTCTGCCTCATCTATTGTCACAAATTCTTCCAACAAAAATAAAATCCTATTTTTCACTAAAGGCTGGATATACTCACAAAAATGGTCCGAAAAAGAATTTTGACCTTTTATTAGAAGTGCCTTTTGGTAAAATTCTCTATTGTCGTAAAAATACTTGCATATATTTTCTATTGACTCCATTCTTTCTTCGTAAGTTTCCTTAAAACTCCGCTCAGATGCCACTTTTATAAACTCTGTGTCAAAAATCCAGTTTACCAAGTCGTATTTATCCTTGAAGTGATAATAGAAACTTTTTCTATTCATATCACAACCTTCGCAAATATGAGCCACAGTTATTTTGTCAAACGGTACAGTTTTCATAATCTCTTTTAAAGATTCTGCCAAAGCCTTTTTAGTTATATTAGAATCAGCCATTAAAAAACCTCCCTTACATCATCAAAATAATTCGTTTTACATAATTATACCAATAATACTATTATATCACATTATTCACTCTAAAAATCATTTTACTCTATCATATTTTCTTCTTTTATCCACATTTCCACATAATAATTCACCCATTTTACTAATGTTTGTGAGTTTTTCTTCATATTTATTGTAAGCTATTTTTCTTAGTGTTAGAATCAATGCAAATATAATTGCAATTTTATCAAGTTCTAAATGATACTCCTGTCTTTAGTATGGGATATTCAATCTTGATAAAAATATTATCTATTTCAAAGGAGATGCATTTATGATGATGTATAAAACACACAAATTTGATCATAAAGTCGATGAAGATGTTATTTTTGCTTCTAGAGATTCAGAATTTATTTTGCCTAAGTACAAAATTCCAAAAGAACAATCCGACTCTAAAGCTATTTTAGAAATTGTAAAAGACGAATTGTTTTTAGACGGAAATGCTAGACAAAATCTAGCTACCTTCACTCAGACTTATGAGGACGAGTACATCAAGGAAATAATGGAAATTGGGATGAATAAAAATATGATAGATAAGGATGAATATCCTCAAACTGCAGAGATTGAAAACAGAATAGTTTCTATGCTTGCAGATTTGTGGAATTCTCCAAATGAACTAACTTCAATAGGTACATCTACTGTTGGTTCTTCAGAAGCTTGTATGCTTGGAGGCCTTGCAATGTATCATCGCTGGAGAATGAAACGTATGGCAGAGGATAAAGATATAAGCAAACCAAACTTAGTTACAGGACCTGTTCAAGTTGTTTGGGAAAAATTCGCAAGATATTGGGGTATAGAGCTTAGAGAAATTCCAATGGAAGATGGACGATACTATATGGATCCCGACTCTATGCTTGAATATATAGATGAAAATACAATCGGTGTCGTTACAACTCTTGGCCTTACATTTACAGGAGAATACGAACCTATTGAAAAACTTTCTCACGCACTTGATAAGCTTGAAGAAAAGACTGGTTTAGATATAGATATGCACATAGATGCAGCATCTGGTGGATTTTTAGCACCATTCTGCGCACCTAAGATAAAATGGGACTTTAGACTTCCTAGAGTTAAATCTATAAGTGCATCAGGACACAAATTTGGACTTGCTCCTCTCGGATGTGGGTTTGTTGTTTGGCGTGACGAAAATGACCTACCTGACGATTTAATTTTCCATGTAAACTACTTAGGTGGAGATATGTCTGTGTTCCAGCTTAACTTCTCAAGACCAGCAGGACCTATAATAGCTCAATACTATCAGCTGCTTAGACTTGGATTTGATGGATATAAAAAAGTACACATGAACTGCTACAAAACTGCTCAATATTTAGCTAAAGAGCTAGAAAAACTCGGTGTGTTTGAGATAATTTTTGACGGAAATCCAAATAAAGGTATCCCTGCAGTTACATGGAGATTAAAAGAAGACGCAGAGGTTTCGTTTAATTTATATGATTTTGCGGATAAGTTGAGAAGTAGAGGCTGGTTGGTTCCTGCCTATTCTCTTCCAAAATACGCTGATAATGTAGTTGTTCAGAGAATTTTGGTTAGACAGGGATTTGGACTAGATATGGCTTCACTTCTTATGCAGGATATTAAGAGAACATTGAAGTATTTTGAAACTCATAGAGTTGTTTCTCATTTGAATGAGGAAGATGTTGTGAGCTTGAATCACACAGGAAGATAAAAATTAAGGGACTATTGCACGTTTTTACAATAGTCCCTTTTATAATTACTTTTTATTTTTAATTCAATTTTACTAACGATACAAAGTAATCATTTAGAAGATTCCACGTCTTTTCATCTTCTTCAATAAACTTTGCTTTTTCTTTTATGTTACTTAATTCTGCTTCAATATAGTCATTTAAAACTTGCACTCTTGGAGATAGCCCCATTTCTGGTAATTCTTGCTTCATTTTTAATAGTTTATCCACTTCTGATTTTATTGAATTCTCCAACTCAGATTCCATTAATTCAGAAAATCTTCAACATTTGCCCAACCATGTTCATCTAATGTTATTCCTATTGTTTCTGGTTTATGACGTAATATTAGACTTATAAATCTGCTTGTTTTTATCAAATTTCCCATAACTACACCTTCTTTTGTTTAAAACTTTTTCTTATAGCTTATCATTTTTGCATAGTAATTTCTATAATTTTCATTGTATAAATTATCATTTGTTTGTCCTTCCTATATATAGGGGGTGTTTAATTTTGAAAAAAGAAGTTAGTGTAGATTATTTATGTAATGAAAGAGAAAATCAGTATTTCGATAGAAAAAGTGCAAGAATCAAGCCCACCGAAGTAGCAAGACACTTGGTTGCTTTTTCAAATGCAAATGGTGGAATATTAGCAATTGGAATAGAGGATAATGGAACAATAACAGGATTTAATTATGATAAAGCAAATTCTATAAATGATTTTTTGTATGTTCCATTTTCATGCTGCCAGGGAAATTTAATGATAGAAACAGAAATTATAAACGTAAATGGAAAGCAAATTCTTTTATTTTTTATTGATTCTGTAGAAAATAATGTGATTAAAACAAGTGATAACAAAGTTTATCTTCGTATAGGAGATAAGTCAAAACTATTAACACATAATGAAATAACACAACTTGAATATGATAAAGGAGATAGAAGTTTCGAGGATTTAGTCATAAAAGATTCTAGCTTTGATGATGTAGATATAGAACTTTTATTAAAATACAATATGCTATTCCAAAAATTATTGAAGAAGTAAGACAAGCTATAAATTTTCAACTCAGAGAATTTCAATATCTTGATAAAGATGGTATTTTCAAAATAATACCTGAGTATCCTGAATTTGCTTGGTTTGAAGGTATTGTAAATAGCTTAACTCATAGGAATTATTCTATTATTGGAGATTATATTAGAGTTTCATTGTATGACGATAGATTAGAAATTTTCAGCCCTGGAAAACTTCCAAATATAGTTACTTTGGATAATATGAAAAATACCCGCTATTCTAGAAATCCAAGAATAGCAAGGGTATTGAGTGAGTTTGGATGGGTTAAAGAGCTTAATGAAGGTGTAAAAAGAATATATGATGAGATGGATGGTTTTTACCTAAATAATCCTACTTACTCTGAACCTAATAGAAACTCTGTCTTACTTGTACTTGAAAATAGTATAACTTCAAGAACCTTAAGAACTGAAGATAGAATGCAGAAAAATTTTGATGAATCAGTTTTTAATTCTTTGAATGAATATGAAATTAAAATTGTTCAATATTTAATGACAAATGAAAAAATAACTGTGAAAATAGCTTCCTCTTTAACAAAAAGAAGTGATGTTACATCTAGAAATAATTTAAAACAATTAGAAAGCATGGGGGTTTTGCAGTGGCATGGTAGTAATAAAAAAGATCCTACTCAATATTACACTCTTAACCCTAAATACAAATAGTTATATTTATTAAACACTCAAAAATATTTTAGAGTAACTTTCGAGTACTTTCGAGTAACTTTCGAGTAGATATAATACTTTCTAAGTATTTCTATGTGACTTCTAAGTAGGTATATACTTTCTAAGTATTTCTATGTAACTTCCATGTAAAAAGGGATTGTCACAGTTAAATTCTGCAACAATCCCTTTCTTATTTATGAATTGATTTCTTCGCACATTTATTTATACACTTGCCACATCTTATACACTCCACACTATTTGGATTTTCATACGGTTTTATTCCCATTTTACACTTTTTTCGACACAACCCACACTTATTACAGTTGCTATCCACCTTATATCTAAACGGAGATATTTTATTAAACAAACCTAAAAATACCCCAAAAGGACAAAAATATTTGCAAAACGGTCTAAATACGAATAGCGACATCAAAAATACTGTACTAAATCCAAATAATTTTACAAATATCTTAGCATCTCCAAATATACTCTTATCTTGCATAATGGAAACTGGCACTAAGATTATCAACGCAATAAATATAATGTATTTTATTTTCTTTAGATGTTTTTCATAAGGAAGCTCTACAAATTTTTTAGAATACGGTATTTCAAAAATTAATTCTTGTATTATTCCTAGTGGGCAAATGGTAGAACAAGCTAATCGTCCACCTATGGCTAATATTAAAAGAATAATTAAAAACGTCATATTTGAACTTTCCTATTTATTTTCTCTCTAATAAAGCCACATTTTCCACATGCACACTATGCGGGAACATATCAACTGGCTGAATTTCAACGCATTTAAACCCTCTCTCGTCCATATACGCTAAATCCCTCGCCAAAGTAGATGGGTTACAAGAAACGTAAACCACTCTCTCTGGATCCATAGAAACTATAGTATCAAGCACCTTTTCGTCGCAGCCCTTTCTTGGTGGGTCGACAACGACAACATCTGCTTTCTTTCCTTCTTTGTACATCTTTGGAACAACTTCTTCCGCTTTTCCAGCGTAGAACTCAGTATTTTCAAGTCCGTTAAGTTCTGCATTTCTCTTAGCATCTTTTATCGCATCCTCGACAATCTCAATTCCATAAACCTTCTTAGCTTTCTGTGCTAAGAACAGAGAAATTGTACCAATTCCGCAGTATATATCGAAAACTGTTTCATTTCCAGTTAAATTTGCATACTCTAAAGCCTTGTTGTATAACACCTCTGTCTGAACAGGATTTACCTGGAAGAATGAAAGTGGAGATATTTCAAACACAAGATTTCCTATATAATCGTTTATTTTTCCTGTTCCACATATAACTTTGTTTTCTCTTCCAAGAATTACATTTGTCTTATTTGTATTTACATTTACAACTAAAGTCTTAAATCCTTTTATTCTTTCTTCAAGCATTTTCGCAAGTTTATTTACATTTGGTATATTTTTTCCATTTGCAACTAATACAACCATAACTTCTCCAGTTGTAAATCCGATTTTTGTAACTATATGTCTTAAAAGTCCTTTGTGCTTCACTTCATCGTACACACTTATATTATTTTCGACGATAAATTCTCTAACAACTTCTATTATTTCGTCATTTAATTCGTGCTGAATCATACACTTAGCTGTTGGAATTACCTCGTGGCTCTTCTTTTTATAGAACCCTATCACAGGCTCTCCTTTTCTCATCTGAACTGGGAACTGAGCCTTATTTCTGTATCTAAATGGAGTTTCCATACCTATTGTATCGTGTATAGTCGCCCCTTCAATCTTACCAATTCTTGAAATGACCTGCTTAACCTCGTTAGTTTTAAGCTCAAGCTGCTTGTTGTAGTCAAGCTCCTGAATCTGACATCCACCACACATCTTTAAGCTATCGTCACAAACTCTCTCTACTCTGTATGGAGAATGCTCGATAATATCAACAAGATCACCAACTGCATAATTTTTCTTAGACTTATTTATCTTTACCTTAACCTTTTCTCCAACTAATGCACAGTCCACAAAAACTGTAAACCCGTCGTATTTACCAATTCCTACACCAGACTCACCCATGTCCACTATGTCTACTATGTACTCTTTATTTTTCTCTAGCATAATATCCTCCATTTTCTAAAATTTTTATCTATCTCAATCAAATTCTTTCCAAAATTTTATAACTTTAGCTTTATTTGAAAATTATTTTCTCTCAAAAATAACTTATCTTAACTAAAAAAATCAATTATAATATCTTTTTCAGACCTAAAAACTATTATTCTCAAAATTTAATTTTAACAGAAAAAAGCCCTGTACTCAAGTACAAGACTATAAAGAACAATATATAAATTATACAAATTATTTTTAAACTAACCTTAACTTTTTACTACTTTTTACCAACTTTTAATACTACAAAGTGGTAAAAAATAGTAAAATTTTTAGACAATAAGTATAAAAAATGTTATACTTATCTTAAAGAAATAGACAATAAAAAGGGAGAAATTGTAACTTAGTGGTATGAGTAATATTTCCCCAAGAAATATTTATATTTGGAGAATCACTCTTGTCTGCCAACTAGAGTGATTTTTTTATTAGATCATATATCATAGCACCTATAATCCGGATAATTATTTCATCCGAGTGCTTTATGATTATCTTCAATAACTTCTTAATAAAGTCAATAAAACAATCTAAAATTTCCAATCTATCGCCTCCTTTCTCCAACTTTCATGAGAAAGTGGTGAATAGTAGGAAACATCACTCTCAGTTACAATTTCTCTTAAATTTATTATATCATATTAACAATAATTATTTTATAAAAAATAATTATTGTTATCTTTTACAAAATTCAAATCTATACTTCAATATAAATCAAACTTTTCTATCTAAGTCTGTAAATTACTCAATATCAAGTAGGGGCTAACTTGTAGCCCCTCTCACACCACGGAGCGTGCCGTTCGGCACTCCGCGGTTCAATTTCATATAATAATCTAAGCAACTTATTAATCCTCTTTTAG